>NZ_JACRSE010000004.1:300000-487742 GCF_014281055.1 Fluviispira vulneris
AGACTTGAATGTTCAGCTTTAAATTTTCCTTGTCAAACGGGAAAAAATGAGGCATGGTTTCGGTTTCTAGGAATGATTTTCTAAAGAAAATTCGTTCTATTTTTATTTTATTCAATAAATTTAAGGGGTTAAACATGACTTCACCTACAGATAAGACAAATCGCTGCCGCGAAGCCAAAAAGGTAAAAATGGGCAAGAAAGATAAAAATAAACTCCGCAAAACTGGTACAACTCCAAGTTTGTTCTCACTCAACAAACCAACTCCAAATGAGCTTAAAAATTAAAGTTCTGGTTAAAAGTTATCATTTTAGGGAAGAGATTCCTCATGCATCGGCGGGTTAAATATTGCATTTCTCCTGTTTATGCTGAGAATTTTCTTCTCTTTTTTTATTTTTTATGGAAGACATGATAGATTCTGATTGATATAGTAAAAAAGACTATACATTCCTCTTATTCATTTTTTAAAGGAGATTGCACACAATATGCGTCCAATGGGAAACCAACAAACTCGTACACCTGCTCAAGATGGTCCACGTATTAACGATCGTATTAAAGCCACAGAAGTCCGCCTGATTTCAGATACCGGCGAACAAGTTGGCGTTTTACCAATCCGCGAAGCTCTTATGCGAGCAGAAGAGCTAGGGCTGGACTTAGTTGAGGTTTCACCTGACGCAAAGCCACCTGTATGCCGTCTTATCGACTATGGTAAATTCAAATACCAACAAAGCAAAAAAGCTCAAGAAGCAAAGAAAAAACAAGTTGTTATTGAAGTCAAAGAAATCAATTTAACCCCCAATATTGATAAACATGACATCGAAACAAAGCAAAATCATATTAAAAGATGGGTTGCGGAAAAAGCACGCGTCCGCGTAGGAGTCAAATTCAGAGGACGCGAAATGTCTCATATAGATCTTGGTTATAAAGCTCTACAAGAGCTTATGACAGGCCTCGAAGAAATTGTTGTTCAAGAGGCGCCACCCCGCATGGAAGGACGTCGCCTCGTTGTCACTCTCCTTCCAAAAAGCGATAAGGTATGACACACAATTATCAGAGATGTGAATTAGCTATCTTAGAAACCTCTGATCTTCACTGCAATGTCGTTCCACACGACTATTACAATGATGTAAAGATCGAGCATTTTGGTTTAGCTAAAACAGCATCTCTGATAAAAAAATTTCGTAAAATTTACGAAAATAATCTCCTCGTTGACAATGGCGATCTACTGCAGGGCTCTGCCCTTGCTGACCTTGTCGCTCGGGTTCATCCTCTTAAAAAAAATGAAACCCATCCTATCTTAAAAGTTATGAATATCTTGAACTTTGATATTGCTACTGTAGGCAATCATGATTTTAATTATGGCCTCGATTTTTTATTGAATGTCATTCAAAAAGCAAAATTTCCTTTTATTTGCTCAAATGTTTATTACTATAATGAAAACGCCAAAAACAAACGTGGTGAGAGAATATTACCCGGTCATTTTATAATTGAAAAAAAACTCAGCTGTAATGAAACAATTAAAATTGGTTTTATGGGTGTCGCTCCACCACAAATTATGACCTGGGATAAACATATTTTATTAGGAAAAGTAGTCGTCCAAGAAATTGTGGATGCTGTTAAAGAACAGGTAAAAGAATTAAAGAAAAAAAAAGTAGATCTAATTTGTGTTTTAGCACATAGTGGAATTTTACCATTAAAATACAATTTAGGTACAGAAAATGCCGTCTGTGAAATAAGTAAAATCAAAGGTGTCGATGCTATATTTTCTGGACATGCACACAGTGTTTTTCCAGGCGGTAAAATTTTCAATAATCTTGAAAATATGCATATTGATAACACAATTGGTAAAATCAATAATGTGCCTGTCGTTATGCCCGGTGCATGGGGAAGTCATTTAGGTATAATTCGTTTTATATTGGAAAAAAAGAATAAAAAATGGAAAGTCTTACAGTCATTTTCCGAAGTTCATAATGTTAAAGAAACTACAGCTGACTCAGAAGTTCTTGCTACAATTAAAGATGATAATGAACATACATTGAAACATATTCGTTCTACCGTTGGTGAAAGTAATATACATATTTATTCTTGGTTTTCTACCTTACAACATACTTTAACTTCACAAATCATCCAAGAAACAGGAGTTGAATATGCAGCAAATTATCTTAAACACACAGAGTGGAAAAATCTGCCTATTTTATGTTCCTTTGCCCCTGTAAATACGGGTGGACATGGCAGCCCCTATATTCATATTCAAAAAGGACCGCTCGCTATAAAAGATATTTCTAATCTTTATCCTTATGACAATGAACTAAAAGTTGTACTTATAAATGGTGAACAATTAAAAGAATGGCTTGAATTTTCTGCCCAAGCATTTCTGCAGATAGATATAGATTCAGAAAAAGAAATCTCTTTATTAAACCCTTTTTATCCATCATTTAACTTTGATTGTATATCAAATATTGAATATAATATTGATGTCACAATGCCATTAGGTAATCGTATAAAAAACCTCAATTATAAAAATACACCTATTTCTACTACGCAGCAGTTTGCTCTTGTCACAAATAATTATCGCGCATCCGGAGGGGGGAATTTCCCAAACTTCGATAAATTAAAAACAATTGTCGATTCCACTGAATTTTTTCGGGATATATTAATCGAAAAAATTAAAAAAATAAAAACTCTCGATCTCAAACTTACAAAAAGTTGGTCTCTTCTACCAACTCCTTATTGTAAAGCAAAGGTGTTTTTTGAAAGCACAATGGATTCTATCCCATTTCACCCCCCATTCTTATCTGTGATATCCACAGATCCCAAAACAAAAAGAGTCAAATACGCAGTAGATACGACAAAATTTTGATTGAGCAAAAAGTAAATCATTTAATATTTCTAAACATCGACTAAAATTTATAAAGTTAATGTCTAGGGAGATAATAATGTTTAAAAGACTCAGTATCAAACAAAAAATGATTTATTGGAATATCTTAATCATTATTATCTTTGCAGGAATTCTTTTTTTTATCATGAACAACTCTTTAGAACATATTCTAAAAGAAAAAGAAATACAAATAAAACATATCACAGAAGTTTCTTATGGAATCATAAAAAAATATATCGAACTTGAAAAAGAAGGTAAAATGACCCGTAAAGAAGCTATGGAGGAAGTAGGAAATATTATTGAAAATGCTCGTTATGACGGAACAAATTATGTATTTATCGATGACATTGATCAAAGACAAATAGTAAATCCTACAAGACCAGAGTTTAAAGGACAACTGCAACCCACTCCTCCAGAAACCATGGCTCGCTTAGTCAATAGTATGAAGCAAAATAAAGAGGGTGATTATTTCCATTTCTTTACAAAAAAACCTGGTCAAGAAGGAACATTTAGAAAAATTGCCTACGTAAAACCGATACCTGAATGGCAATGGTTCGTCGGCACTGGAACATATATCAATGATATCGATGAACAACGAAGAGACTATATTATTGAATTGACTGCAATTTCAGTAGTTATCACAATCTTCCTCATGTTTGGTGGTATTTTTTTTGCGAATCTTATTTCTGTTCCTTTAGCAAGTTTATCTGCACGTTTGTTAAAATCAGCCGCTAATATGGAAGAAAAATCGAAGCATTTAACACAAATGAGCGAAAATGTAGGGAACTCTTCTAAAGGACAAGCAAGCTCAATTCAAGAAACCGCTGCAGCCATTGCTGAAGTCACCAGTATGATCACAAGAACATCTGCACTGACAGTGCAATCTGGCAACCTAGCCCACAAAATATCCGAAGGTACTGCGCAAGGCGGAGAAGCTGTACAACGTATGGTAACCTCTATGGAAGCCATTCAAGAATCCAGCCAACGTCTATCAGATATTGAAGCTATCATTAAGCAAATAGAAACAAAAACAATGGTGATTAATGAAATTGTGACTAAAACAGAACTACTCTCCCTCAACGCATCGATTGAAGCGGCACGCGCTGGAGAATATGGCAAAGGCTTTGCTGTGGTGGCAGAAGAAGTCGGAAATCTTGCAAGCACGAGTGGTCGATCTTCCAATGAAATAAGAGATCTCCTTGAAAAAAGTCGGGGAAGTGTCCAAGATATCTTACAAATGACTGTCGAAAGGGTTTCTGAAGGACAAAATAAGACGATTGAAGTGAAGACCACATTTGAAAAAATAACTGCGGATGTCAATGAAATAAATACGCAAATGACACAGATAACAGAAGCCACACGCGAGCAAGAAATTGGGGTTAAGCAAATAGCAAGTGCAATGGCTAAAATCGATGCTTCAGCAATCCAAAATACAAACAGCGCTGAAAAATCCATCACTGCTTCAAATGACGTATTCAATATAAGTAAAGACTTAAAAGATATTGCTCACGAAACTGAAGATATAATTTTTGGAGAGAAGAAAATTGAGAACAAAAAGAAATAAATTAATTATAATTTTATTAATTTTTTTTCCGTTGTATTCTTTTGCTGACGAAGAAGAAATCGGAAAAATAGAAAATATTATAGGATCAGCAGATATAATTATTAACAATTCCCGCATAGAATTGGCAAAAGACACACCTGTACATCCATCAGATACAATTATAACAAAAGACAAAACGCTCGTTAAAATATTATTTTTTGATGGAGCTGATATTATATTATACGAAAATACACAAATTAAAATTAAAGAATATAAATTTAAAATCGACGCAGAAAAAAAGAATTTAAAAGGAGTTTTTGAAGAAATCAAAGGAAAAATTCGCTTTTTTGTTAAGCCTGCAAAAAATACTGAAAATGATGTAAAATATAAAACCAACAATGCTGTCATGGGAATCCGCGGCACGGGTGGTGTTATTGTTGCTCAAGGAAGTCAAAAAACACAGCTCCTGGTCACATCAGGTAAAGTTGATTTCAGTAACCCCGCCGCTCCCGATAAAATCGTTCAAGTGAAAGAAAATCAGTGGGGAGAAATGCGCGGGGAAAAACCACCGGCACCGCCCAAACCTGCTACACCAGAACTTATAAAAAGTTTAGCTATCGATCTACCAGAAGGATTTGAAATAACGAAGAGTGGAGAAGATGAAAAAGAAAACAATAAAGAAGAGGATAAAAAATTAAATAATTCGAATCCAACAGCTCCACTTCCACCAGCAGCATCACCAACAGGTGTTGAGGGAGATGATGACGACGAATCTGATAAGGAAAAGACTAGTAGTGACAGTAACAATACAAATAAAAATGAAGAGAACGAAGTCTTCAGAATGGGACCAACAGTCAGTGTAGGCATGTACCAATATCTTTCAGTTGGAATTGAAATGCGCATTTTAAAATTTCTGGGTTTGAGTGTTAATATCGGGGGAGCACCGGGGAAAATGAATTTGAAGGACTTTCCTAATATAGGCAATAAAATAAATAATAATAATCAACCAGAAATAAATAATATCAAAGCATCATTTTTTCATGTTGAAGCACGAGCTGTTATCTATCCTTTTAGCGGCCGTTTTTTTATAGGTTCCGCTTTTGGTCTGCGCAAGCTTGATGTACAAGCTGATACCTGTATCTACGTAACTGTTAGCTCACAAAACGTTTGTGTGCCTGCAAATGGTGGAGTAAAAATCAATACGACTTATGCAACTCCTCAATTTGGTTGGTTATTTGTTTGGGACAGTGGATTTAGCATTGGTACAGAACTTGGTGCACAAATTCCTTTAAGTATGAGTTCTAATAACTTTTATTCAAATGTAAATACTTCAAATCCTTCAGCCTATACTCAAGCAACCAGCTCAGGAAATTATCAAAATTTTCAAAACATTCTACAAAACAGTTTACCTGAATATTTTAACCATCAGGTATTACCCTTTTGGAATATTTTAAAAATTGGTTGGCTCTTTTAAATAAATATGCACTAAAAACTTTATAATCTAAGCTGAGTCGAAATTTTTTACTTAAAGAAACAAGAAAGTATAAAGTGATTTTCAAGACTTCGTTAATTTTTTAACCGCTTCAATCAGCATTTCAGGTTTAAATGGTTTAACAATCCATCCACTAGCACCGGCTTTTTTAGCTTGCGCAACTATTTCTGTAGCTCCTTCTGTTGTCAATATTAAAATCGGTGGATGGGGTAAGCTTGCATCGCCGTTGATTGCAAGAACCATTTCTATCCCATTCATCTCAGGCATATTGATATCAGATATAATAGCGTCGATATCTTTATTAGCCCTCAATTTTTCAATTCCTTCTTTTCCACTTTCTGCTTCTATAACCTCAAAACCACTTTTAGACAGTGTGAAGTTGACCTGCTGACGGATTGTTTTCGCATCATCGACAATGAGTATTTTTTTTGTCATGTGAGTTCCTCTAATTAAAAAAATTTTTTAATTATACATCTATTTATTATACATTCTTTCAAAGCTTTGCACAAAGGACATTTTTTACTTTATCTTTTTGTTAAAAAAAATATTTTGAATTTTTTTTTATAATTCAATAAAAAAATAAATATCGTCATTTTTTTAACACCATTTTTATTTTTTTTACTGACAAGCGCAATCTAACAAATGTTATTTTATAAGTATTTAATTTCAATTTTGGAGTTTATAACGGCAAGGAGAATTTAATGGATGTTGCTAAACTCACAGCTCTAAAATCGCCAAATGAAGAAGAATATATTGGTATGTCTGAGAATTCTCCGATCAATATTTTATACTGTGATTTAGATTTTACAATAAAATATATGAATCCAACTAGCAGAGAAACTCTTTTAAAAATTGAAAAGTATTTACCGATTAAAGTAAATGAAATATTAGGATCGTCAATCGATGTATTTCATAAAGTTCCATCTCATCAGCGTCGTATTTTAGCGAATGATAAAAATTTACCACATAGAGCCATTATTAATGTTGGTCCCGAAAAATTAGACTTACTCGTTTCTGCTATATATGACAAAAATAGCAAATATATTGGGGCTATGGTTACTTGGGATATCGTCACAGAAAAACTGGAGCTAGCGAATAGTCTCGCTCGAATCAGCTCCATGATGGAAAATATTCCGATCAATGTTTTATTTTGCGGGCTCGATTTCAATATAAGTTATGCAAATACAGCAAGTATGAAGACATTAGAAAAACTAGAAAAATATCTACCGATAAGAATTAGCAATCTAATCGGCACGAGCATTGACGTCTTTCATAAAGTACCATCCCACCAACGCAACTTATTATCCAATGAAAAAAATCTTCCCCACAGAGCAATTATAAGCGTGGGACCAGAAAAACTCAGCCTTTTAGCTTCCGCAGTGCTAGATTTAAATAAAAAATTTATAGGTGTTATGGTTACCTGGGAAATAATCACTGACAACGTAAAACTTGTTGAAAATATCAGACAAGCAGCACAGCAACTTGCTTCAGCCTCTGAAGAACTCAATGCAACCGCTAAAGAAATGAGTATAAATGCAGAAAAAACCACTGCTGTTGCAAACTCTACCGCGGCTGCTTCTGAAGAGGTTTCACATGGAATACGTTCGGTTGCTACGAATACAGAAGAGATGTCTGCTGCAATAAAAGAAATTGCCCGCAATGCGACAGAAGCATCCGCCAATACTTCGTTGTCTCTTAAACAAGCACAAAATACCAATGCAATCATAATCAAGTTAGGTGAAAGCAGCCGCGAAATCGGCAATGTCATAAAAGTGATCAGCTCAATTGCGCAACAGACAAACCTTCTCGCTTTAAATGCCACAATTGAAGCCGCCCGTGCTGGTGATGCAGGGCGTGGTTTTGCAGTGGTTGCTAATGAGGTGAAAGAATTGGCAAAACAAACAGCTAAAGCTACTGAAGATATTACAAACAAAATCACTGGTATTCAAAGCGATTCAAAAAGTTCAGTGGATGCCGTCAGTCAAATCAGTCAATCCATTGAAAAACTTACAAGTATTGCCAATGCGATTGCTGCTTCAGTAGAAGAGCAAGCAGCGACAACGAATGAAGTTTCTCGCATTGTGCTAGAGTCTGCAAAAGGGGTCACAAATATTACTGATAATGTAAAAGTGGTATCAGATGCGGCGACACAAACTTCCAATGGCTCATCCCAATTGCTTTTAGCAGCAAAATCTTTGAGTGAGCTTGCTGTTAATTTAGAAAGTCTTGTAAAAAATATAAAAATTTAGTTTTTTCTAATTAAATTAATAAATTGCTGCTTTTTCTAGCTCTAGGCATTTCTTGCTTATCAAAACAAATCTTAAACAAATTGAATTCTTAATTGCAAAATTAAACCGATAATAAAATTATATAAACTTGAGATAAATTTATGGAAAATGAAAAACTAAAAATTTTATGGGTTGATGATGAAGAAGACAATCAAGAAATGATTGAATTTATCATTAATAAAGCTGGGTTTATACCAATATTTATTGCAAAACCAGAAAAAGCTCTCGAAATTTATAAAGAAGAATTTTTTGATCTTGCAATGGTTCTTTGTGATTATTTGATGCCAAAAATGAACGGCTTTCAATTTAGAGAAAATATTTTAAAAATCAGTGATTCTGTTCCATTCGGGATAGTTTCAGGACAAATTACAAAAGAGATGGCACTTGAAGGAATTTCCCACAAAATTTGCGGATTCTTTGATAAACCATTTGATGAACAACAAATTATTGCAATGATAGAGAAAGAAACTCTCTCACGCGTTCAGTCTATCAAAGAAAATAATGCCATTGAAGAAACTTTTGTAGAAGAAGCTTCTGCAATTTTAGATGAAATAGAACCTTTTTTATTATCTCTTAATTTCAACCGTCATGATCCCGATGCATTGAAAGCAATAGCCCGTGGTATTCATACTCTAAAAGGCTCAAGTGGTTGTCTCAGAAGCAATACATTAACAAAATATATTCACAAATATGAAGATCTTTTTTCACCAATTCTAAAAGGAGAAACAGCTCTTTCAGATGACATTTACGATGTATTATTTCGCGGTCTTGATAGAATCAAAGAAATTGTTGTCAGTATTTCAAATAAAAAATTCCATTTGTATAAAATAGAAAATCTTCTAGATGATTTAAATATTAAAATAGAAGATTTTTCAAAATCAATCCAGAATATTGAAAATAGAAATCAAAAGGACAATCAAGCATCTCCTACCCCTTTGCACCAAAAACCTAAAGAAGCAATTTCGGTCCCCATCCAGATGCTTGATGAACTTTCTGGATATTCTGGCGAAATAACAGTTATTCGCAATATGATAAACAAAATCATTTTTTCACTTGAAGCAAAAAATACGAACGATAAAGATATTCAAGGTCTTCGAGAATTATTTGATGAAATGCATAAAATAAATAGCACAATTCAAAACCGCATTACAGATCTTTGTAAAGTTCCGCTTTCAGGAATTTTTAAACCTATTCCACGTATAATACGCGATCTTGCAAGGGAATTAGGCAAAGAAATTCAAGTTAAAATTAGTGGTGAAAATATTAGAGTAGCAAATGCTCTTGTTTTAGTATGCAGCAATTCTCTCATCCACCTCGTTCGAAATAGTGCAGATCACGGGATAGAATTACCGAATGAACGGTTACAAGCGCATAAACCAGCACATGGATTTATTGAGATTCAATGCATCGAAGATAATAACGATCTGCAAATAATTATAAGCGATGATGGTAGAGGAATAAATCCTGATAAAATCAAAGAAAAAGCAATTGAAAAAGGGCTTTTTAATGAAGATGATTTGAGTAAAATGACTGAAAAGCAGATATTGGAAATTATTTTTTCTCCAGGTTTTAGCACAGCAGAGAAATTGACAGATGTTTCAGGCCGTGGTGTTGGCATGGATATGGTTAAGTCTTCAGTTGAATCTGCTGGTGGCCAAATAGATATCGAGTCCAATATTGGTTCCGGTACTACTTTTAAATTGCGTTTACCAAAACCAAAGTCAGTTCTTATAATAAATTCATTATTAATTAAATGTGCTGACAGATGTTTTGCAATTCCCCAGGATTCAATTTTACATGTTTTACGAGTTGAACAAGAAAAATACCAAGCTATGGTTCAAAAAATTGCTTCTGGCTATGTGCTTTGTTATAACAATCATTTGTATCCAATATTAGATTTAAAATCTTTACTTAATATATCTGATAATTCTCATATTGATAACTCAAAAGAAATTATTAAAGAAATACTTATTCTCCAAACGGAAAAATATTTATATGCAATGTTTGTTGATGGTATTCTCGATTCTGAGGAAATTGTTGTTAAAAGAATAAATTCGTGTTTCAACTTTAAAGGAATTTATACAGGTGCAACTTTTATGGGCGATGGATCTGTTGCACTCATTTTAGATATTAAAAATCTTGCAGAATATGCTGGTTTAAAAGTAACTGAGACTAAAACCCAACAAAAAAACAATGAATTAAAAATAGATAAAATAGAGACAAAAAAAGATTCTATGCAAGATTATTTATTGTTCAATTTAGATTCTAAAACTCTTTATGGTGTTCCATTAAACCAAATATTTAGACTAGAAGAAATAAGAAAAAATAAAGTACAATATTGTGGACTTGAGAGAGCTGTATTATATCGGGAAAGTATTATGCCTATCCACTCTATGGAAAAGCTTTTAAATATTCATCCTAAAAAAACAGAAAAAGAAAATTTTAGTGAACAAATATCCATAATTGTAACTCAATATTTGGATGGATTTTTGGGTCTCGAAGTTCCGCAAGTTATAGACATAGCTTCTGGAGAGAAAAATTTAATCGATCAAATTCGCGATAGAATTGGTGTTATGGGAAATACCTTTATACAAGATAAAACAGTAACTATTTTAGATTTGCCAACAGTTATTCAGAATTCGGACAAATACAAGGCATAATTAAGGTTACATTTTCTGTTAAAAAGGAAACGGTTTGATGGCAATGTCAGCTGAAGCAAAACAATCCGCTCTTTCTGAATATTTCGATGAATGCCATGAAATGCTTGAACGTCTTGATAAAAATATATCTACAGTGGAAAAAAATGGTTCTGATAAAGAACTTTTAGCCGCTATTTACCGAGATATGCATACTTTAAAAGGCACTTCACAATTATTTGGTTTTGCTAAAATCGGTCGACTTGCTCATGTGATGGAGACGTGTCTTGATCCTATTCGCAAGGGCAAAGCAAAACTTTCGGATGAACTGCTTGACAGCTTGTTTATTGGTCTTGATTTCATCACACACTCTTTGGATTTTATAAAGGAAAAACAAAAGGAGCCTGAAAATCATGAAATACTGGAAAATATTCTTGCGAAATTTATTGCAGCAGTAGAATTAAGTATCACGGGGTTAGATGCAATTTCTAAAGATAAAATTCTAATGGTCGATAATATCTTGCCACCTCTTAAAAATGACATAAAACAAGAGGAGATAAGACAGGTGCCCGTAGAAAATAAAAAAGAAGAAGAACATGTCGCCTATGAAATCTTTGACATACCCGAAAAAACTGTCCAAAATGTAACCTCAACTCCTAAATCACCTACTCAAAATAAGTCTGAAGAAATCCAAATAAATGATAAGAAAAATAAGTCTGAAGAAAACCAAACAAATGATAAGAAAAACACGGATGAACAGATATCAGAAACAATTCGTGTTCAAGTCAATCTATTAAATAATTTAATGAATTTAGTTGGTGAACTGGTACTTATCCGCAATCAATTGCTTCAACATGCAAAACTAAATGATGAAGACACTGAGTTTTTAAAAATCAGTCAACGTTTAAATGTTCTCACTGCAGAATTACAAAATGAAGTTATGAAAACAAGAATGCAACCTATTGGCAATGTCTTAACTATATTTTCTAGAGTTGTTCGTGATTTATCTAAAGAACTTGGAAAAAAAATTGACCTTGTACTCTTAGGTGTTGATACAGAGCTCGATAAAACTGTTATAGAAGCTGTGAAAGATCCTCTCATGCATATTGTTAGAAATGCTGTGGACCATGGCATAGAAACTTTAGAAGAAAGGAAAAAAGTCGGCAAAAAAGAAACTGCTGTCATAAGAATAAATGCTTATAATGAAAGCGGTCAAGTTATTATTGAAATCATTGATGATGGCCGTGGTATAGATAAAGATAAAATAAGTGCCAAAGCTCTTGAAAAGGGTATCATTACTAAAGAAGCCCTTGCAAAGATGACTGAAAAAGAAATTCAACTCCTGATTTTTGCTCCAGGATTTTCTACAGCCGATGTGGTTTCTAACATTTCTGGTCGAGGCGTGGGTATGGATGTGGTCAAGACCAATGTAGAGCGTATTGGTGGCTTTGTTGACCTTTTTAGTGTTCCTGGAGAAGGGACAACAATAATCATAAAAATTCCCCTCAGTCTTGCGATCGTGCCGGCTCTTGTTGTTCAGACGGAAGGACAACGTTTTGCGATTCCACAAACAAAACTGGTGGAGCTGATCCGTATCGATCACAGCGATGAAAATTCAGAAAAAATTGAAAATTTACAAGGTCAATCTGTCTTAAGACTTAGAGGAAAACTACTGCCGATCATTTCTCTCTCACAAGTGCTATTTCAAAAAAGTCTGCCTTTAAATAGTGAAAAAGATAACACAGTCTCAAATATTGTTATATTAAATGCTGATAATTTTCTCTTTGGTCTCATTGTTGATGAAATCAATGATTCAGCAGATATTGTAGTTAAATCTCTTTCGCAATTTTTAAAAGATTTAAAAGTTTTTTCTGGTGCAACGATTATGGGGGATGGCACGGTTGCACTCACAATCGATGTCTTAGGGATTGCTGAAACAGCAAAAATATCAATTGATCATACAAATGAACGCCCCTCTAGCAATATTCAGAGCAAATCAGAAAGCAATTATCACTCTGATAACTGTGAATATCTTTTAATTGATACCGGAGCACCAAGCTCTTATGCCATTCCTCTTTCGATTGTGAATCGCCTCGAAGAATTTGAAAGTGATAAATTCGAACTTTCAGGTGAGCAAAAAGTAATCCGATATAGAAATTCTTTGTTACCTATTTTTTCACTCCCTGATTTTCTTGAACTGCCATTTGAGGATCCTAAAAAATTAATTGCAAGAGAAAGAACTCCAATCGTTGTCATTAAAAGAGGAAATTTTTCTTATGGAATTGAAGTAAGAGAAATTCATGACATCGTAGAAGTTTCTTCCGAAATTGATCAATCAGTAAAAGATAGACCAGGAATTTTAGGAACAATCGTCACAAATGAACAAATCATAGTTGTAGCAGATATTTTTGGCATGATTGACACAATTAAGTTAACACTCGAATCACAAAGCCATCTTCATACAGAAGTCGGTCAAGAAACAATTCACAACCATGAAACTTCTCACAAACATCTTCATGACCCCATTCAAAGACACAAACACAGAATTTTACTAGTCGAGGACAGCTCATTTTTTAGAAATTATATTCGTTCTGTACTTCTCGAAGCAGGATTCTTAGTGGATACAGCATACGATGGAGCAAACGCGCTTGAAATTCTTAACAACGCTCCTAAAAATCATTTCTCTTTGATTTTATCAGATATTGAAATGCCTGTTATGGATGGAATTACTTTTGCGAAGAAAGTTAAGTCATCAAAAAATTATGCCAACATTCCGATGATAGCTGTTACGACAAAATACAGTCAAGAAGACATTGAAGAAGGATTAAATGCAGGATTTTTGATTTATCTTGAAAAGCTTCGTGCTGAAAAACTCATTGCTGAATTAGACTCAACTCTTATTCACAATGGAAAAATAGGAGAAAACTAAGCAATGCATGAAGATGAAAAAAAACAAATCAATTTAAATAATGCGATGTCTAGTAAAACAAAACAATTTTCAGCTTTTTATTTAGACAATCGTTTATATGGTATTGAAGTGAGTCGTGTACAAGAAGTGGTACGCTCTATGAATATGACACCTATTCCTTTAGCTCCAGATTATGTAAGAGGTTTGATTAATTTACGCGGACAAGTCGCGACAGCCATTGGTTTACGCCAATTATTCGGTTTTCATACACAACTTCCAGAAGAATTTATCAATATCGTTTGCAAAATAGATGGCATGCTTATCTCATTTCAAGTTGATGAAATAGGCGATGTTATTGAAGTCTCAGAAGAGGACTTTGAACAAACTCCACAAACAATTTCAGATGATATTCGCAGATATATGCTTGGGGTATATAAGATTTCAAATTCTCTTTTGAGTGCAATTGATGTTGAAAATATAATTAAGTTTTTAAATCAAAAGACTTGAATAGAGTTTTAGCAATATTGCTTTGCTAATAAAGGAACAGAAATGAGAATCCTTATTGTAGATGATTCCGTTGTATTTCGCTCACAGATTAAATCTGCATTGGAAGGAATAAAAGACATTGTTGTTGTGGCAAGTGCAGCCAATGGAAAAATTGCAATGGAGCGTTTAGAACAAAATTCCATCGATGTTGTTATTTTAGATCTTGAAATGCCTGTTATGGATGGCTTATCTATGCTGGAAGAAATGAAAAAAAAATCATATAACCAACGTGTCATTGTTTTTGCAGCCCCGACAGGCACAGGAATCGACTTAGCTTTAACAGCACTTCACGCTGGTGCCTCCGATTTTATCGCTAAACCAAATTCATCGGGTTCTCTCGAAGAAGCATTTGAAGGAATCCAGAAAGAATTAATTCCTAAGATTTTACAATTTAAATCAAAAATTGAGCATAATTTAATATATATACCAAAGAGCGATCAAAATCCCGAATCTGCCTCATTGCCTGTCAGTTCTCCCAATCAAGAACCTAAACAAATAATTGTTTATGATAAGAGATTAAATATTAAGGATTTTTCACTAATTAAGCCTAAAGTCATCGGAATTGGAGCCTCAACTGGGGGACCATCTGCCCTTGAAAAAATATTCGAAAAAATAAAAGAATTACCTTTAAGAATTCCTATCTTTATCACCCAACACATGCCGCCAAAATTCACTGAAGCCCTTGCAAATAGAATCCAAGTCATCAGTGGACATCCAACACATGAAGCAACGCATGGAGAAACAGCATTGCCTGGTCATGTTTATGTTGCCCCAGGTGATTTTCATATGAGTGTCGATCGATCAAGCGACGGACAAAGAGTCATTATTTGTTTGGATCAAAATCCGAAAAGAAATTCTGTGCGCCCTGCAGTGGATACATTATTTGAATCTTTAGCAAGAGTTTATGGAAATGGCTGCACAGCATTTGTTTTAACCGGCATGGGTGAAGACGGAATGGTCGGTGCAAAAGCTATTAAAGAAGTCTCTGGCAATATTATCATCCAAGATCCAGAGTCTGCCACTGTCTGGGGTATGCCTGGAGCAGTGCATGCCACAGGAGCTTATGACTCAATGGGAAATTTAGAAGAATGTTCTGATTATTTAAGACAAATGATTGGGTGAGGCGGAGTATGCCAAAGTTATTTTGCGAATACCTTTTAGAAATTAAATTGATAAAATCTGAACAATTGTTAGATGCTTTTATGGAACAAATCAATCACGTTCCATCTACGGCTGAGGTAATTTATAATTCAAATATTTTAAATAAAGAAGAAATTTTAAAAATACTCATTCACCAGCAGCAAGAAGGAATGGATTTTAGAAGCAGCGCAAAAGATTTAGGTTTATGGACATTTAATTTATCCCAAGAAGTTAACAAAAAAATTCAAGCTACTCATAAACCACTTGGAGAAATACTCATTCAAAAAGGTTTTTTTACTTTAGATTCATTATCTTCTGCATTTGCAAGCTATACTGAAAATATAAATTCTTTAAAAAACACACCTGAGAAAGATATTAAAATACAAGAGTCTCACAATCCAACTTTATCGAACGAATATTTAACCTGTTTTAATAATGATATTCTGCCCAATATGCAGAGAACAATTTATATATTAAAAGAAAAAGATATTTCTGCTGAAAATATAAAAATTGAAACACGCAAAGCATTAGCAGAGTTTGTAGCAGTTAGAGCAGCTGCTAATTTTCTTGGGGCGCATATCAGTCAAAAAGTAGCTAATGAAGTGGTTAAATACTTCCAAAAATCATTAGATAGCAATGAAGCAATTGATTTAATGAAAGTAATTAATATACTTGAAATATCTGTAGAAGTTCTAAATAATTTATGCACGTGCTTACAACAATCTAATAGCGAAAAAATGATTTCTGAAGAGCATTTAGCTTCGTATGAAAAGTTTAAAAATTTGTTTAATATTAAGGATTAGGCCATGAAAATATTAGTGGTGGATGATTCAAAATCTGTTCATCGGCTGTTAGAGGAAATGGTAGATTTACCAGATCTCACTTTTCAGCACGCTTACAATGGACAAGAAGCTGTAAATGCTGTTCAAGAAACTGACTTTTCTGCTGATCTTATATTACTTGATTGGGAAATGCCTATATTAAGTGGTATTGAAACTCTTCCTTTATTAATTAAACACCGTCCCAAACAAACTATCATAATGATGACAACAAAAAACTCGATGGCAGAGATAACGGAAGCTATGCAAAAAGGAGCTGCAGATTATATTATTAAGCCATTTACGAAAGATATTATCGTGGGCAAAATCAATACCATCCTTGAAGGAGGTATTTAATGCAAGATGAATTCAGTGATAGCATCTTCAAATATTTTGCAACTCTTATCGAAAAAGAAACCGGAATTCAGTTCGATGAAGCAAATAAATATTTACTTTTAAGTCGTCTTGAAAATCTAGTTAAATTTTTAAATTTTCCTGATGTACTTTCCTTATGGAATGACATACAAAAAAATGGTCTCAATCAAGCTGCGAAGCTTTTACTTTTAGACTCTGCTACAAATAACGAAACATCTTTTTTTCGTGATCCAAAGGTTTTTGATTTTTTTAAAAATCATTTTGTAACCAATATAATGGCACAAAATCCTAAAATCCGGATTTGGTGCGCAGCAACAAGTACAGGTCAGGAACCTTATACAATAGCTATGATTATGGCTGAATTAAAAGCTCAAGGCATAGCAAAATCATATGAAATTTTCGGAACAGATATCAGTGATCGAGTTTTGAAACAGGCTGCGAGCGGAACCTATTCACAACTCGAAATTCAACGCGGGCTCCCCGCAAATCTAATGATTAAATATTTTGAGCAAATCTCGGTTGAGTCATCAAATTTTCCATCTTTTAAAGCCAAGCCAGAGCTATCGGCATTTATGACATTTAAACAAATGAATTTACTTCATGAATGGCCAGATTTCGGGACATTTGATATTATATTTTGTAGGAATGTATTAATCTATCAAAGTAAGGAAAACAAAAAAAATATTATCTCTCGCTTTACCAAAGTTTTGAATCCTGGAGGATATTTAGTTCTTGGAGGGGCAGAAAGTTTGCTTCAGTTATCCGATGATTTTGATTTTGAAACCTATGGTAATATTTGTGTACATAAACTGAAAGCTTCTGTGAAGCCTTACACCTGAATTTTAACTCCATTTGAGAAAGTGGAATTATGAATGAATCAACCTTTGAGTCAGAATTACGCTACACATTTTTAGCAGAAACAAGTGAAATGTTGGATGATGCAGAAAACATTTTTATGCATCTTGAAAGTTCACCAAAAGACTTGTCAAATATGCCAAAACTTTTACGTATTATGCACACAGTTAAGGGTTCAGGCACAACAGTCGGTTACACGGAAATAGGAAATTTTACTCATAAATTTGAAACACTGCTTGTTGCTATACGTGATAAAAAGATAGACACATCAGAAGAAATCATCGATTTACTGCTTGCGAGTAACGATTGTTTGAAAAAATGTATAACGATTTTACAAAAGAATTTAAAATCTAAACTCGTTCATTTAGATGAAATAGAAAAGAAGATAGATTCAGTATTATCAGAGAAATTAAATACAAAAGTAGAAAAAATAAACCAAGATAGTTTTGATGATATTAGAAAAAATGATAAAAAATCTGTAGTCAATCAAACCACAAATTCACAAAATAGCAAAGGAAATATTTTAATTTGTGATGACGATGAAGAGTTATTAGAAACTGTTTCTGAAATGTTGCAAATGGAAAATTATTATGTAACTGCCTGTAATAAAGCAGAAACGGCTTTAGAGATTTTAAAAACTCAAAATTTCGATATAATTTTTACAGATTTAAAAATGCCTGGAATGGATGGACTGGAATTTACAAAAAAAATAAGGAATATTAATATATACATTCCAATTATATTTATATCAGGCAATATTTCGCGCGAGCATGTTAAAAAGTTTTTGCGTCTTGGTGTGAGTGATTTTATCGACAAACCTTTTACGTCTGATGCACTTTTACTTGTCGCTGAACGTGCTATGCGCACAGCTCATTTTTGGAAAGAACTTCTCACTATTTCTAAATCATGTTTCAAGATATTCGTATTTATTCAAAAAGTAGATGCTTTATTAAGTGATAAGCATAAAAACATACTTCTATCAGGTGAAAGAGAAATCCTAAAAGAATGTTTAGCAGAAATACAAAAGACAACATCACGTCTATTAGCAGTTGAAAAAGACGCGCAGTCGAGCTTCTTGAAAGTTTCTGCAGATGATAGATAATAATTTTTATTTTTAATTTAGTTTACCAATTATTCTTAAAATCTCTTTATTCTTCATTTGCGCAATATTCATTTGACTATGTCCCTCACCTAAAATCAAACTTTGAATTTCAAAAGAAACATTAAAAAGATCTTTACTTTGCTTTCTCATTTCATTTGCAATTTTTGATGTTTCTTCTGCTTCCTTACTATTTTTATGAACAGAATTACTCATAATATCCATTGATAAAGCTGATGATTGCACTGTTACTTTTTGATCGTTTGTTCCATCAAATATTCCATTTGTTCGATCGCGAATTTCAGTAATTCCATGCGAAATTCTTTGAAATGACTCTACGGCTCGCTGACTCACTTGTAAACCTTCATTGACTCGCTCATGAGTTATTTTTATAATTTGGCTTACTTTTATATGACTATCATTTAATAAAACTGAAATATCCTTTGCTGCATTCCCGCTGACCTTTGCAAGACTATCAACCTCTTCTGAAACAACATCAAAACCTTTGCCATACGCTCCCGCACGAGCTGATTCTATTGAAGCATTTAACGAGAGGAGCTCTGTTTTAGCTACGATATCATTGATTGTTGATGCTTTATTAATAATTATAGATATAACTTCTTCCATTTTTTCAAGCTCAGAATTTGTTGACTTAATTGCAGATATTGCTTCTGCCATTTTATCCATTAAGACTGTTCCTTCAGCTGATTTTTCATTGGCTTTATCAGATATAATTTTACTTTCATTTATAAGTTCACTTGTCCTTGTAATCATTGATGTGATTTCTGCCATAGCGGCTGCAGTTTGACTGACAGAATTTGACTGTTCAAGAGTCATTTTTTTCACTTCATTACAAGAATTATCCAATTCAAGACTTGTTTTTTCAGATTGAGCCGCCGATTCTCCCAATGTTTCTGAAACATAAATAAACTTTTTTCCAATAGAATATGCAATTAAAAATAATGAAATAAATGACACTAAGAAGATAAAAGTTATAATTAATATAGTATTTAAAAATGATTCGTTTACTGATTTGTATGCTTCTTCTTCTTGAATCCTTGTAATTACACCCCAGCCCAATGTTGGTAATATTTGTTTAGACTTTAAAAGAGAGTAGACTGCAATATCTTTTTTTCTCTCATTTAATGGATTGCTGTAAACTCCCATACCCTCTTTTTTTTCAATCAATTTTTTAGCGGGTTCATATTCAAAATTAGCTAAATTAACATTTAAAATTTCCTTAAAATCTCTAACAATTTCTTTTGAACCCCCTCTACTGTGTGGATCGTAGTTTACAACAATTTGCCCTTTATTATTTATGACTAATATAGCCATTTCAGCAACACCTTCTTTGCGAATAGATACAAAGGCAGATTGTATTTCAGCTTCCATCCAAACTAAATTAGCTCTTACTGAAAGTACTCCAATAATTTCACCACGGGAATTTCTAACTGCTGTGCTAAAGCTATTGCCAAGTTTTCTAACGCCATAAGCGATAGATGATATAATATCAATTTGAATATCTTCAACATAAGTCCCAGAGAAATTCCGTTCAGAATCATCGGAAGTTTTCCCTTCCATGACATTCTTAAACCATTCCTCATTTTCATAAGTTTTTTCTTTTAAAACATCTTGATTTATTATTGCGCCTGACATTCCTAAATTATTTGTAGCAACGTAACGACCTCTTTTGTCTACGAATAAAATAAGATCATAAATATCTTGAAAGTTTCTATAATGATCAAGTACATGTGATATCAAATTTTCATTCATAGTTTCATAAATAGGATTTGTTGCAAATGATTTGACTTCATTGTAACGACTGGCAAATCGTCCAGCAATCAGCTGTGAAGTTGACGATTGAAGAACAATTTGTTTTTCTACTAGATCTTTTTTTGCTTGGTACCAACTGATAAAATTTAATGCGAGGGTAAACGCAGCAATTATTGATAATAATCCTAAGCAGACAAGAATTATCCGTGACTGAAGTTTAAGTGAGTTAAATTTTTTAAAAGAAAAAAATGAAAAAATAGACATTTATTTTCCTTTCACTTCAGCATTAAGAATTCTTAATTTTGCACCGTAAACAAGGACTCGGATAGCCGTCATAATTTGGAAGAGTTCATCACTTTGCTGATGAACTTGCTCAGAAGCATGCACTGCTTTTTGCGTTTCAAATGTATTTTTTTCTGTTGATTTATCAATCTGAGACATTGCTGTTGCTACTTGTGAAATTCCTATTTTCTGTTCTTTTGTAGCTTCTTTTATATTTTCCGTTCTGCTTTGCAGCTCATTTATTTCATGAGAAATCTCATGAAATATTTTCTGAGCGACATCACTCGCAGTCTGTCCGACTTCAAGGCGATTTTTAGTTGCTGAAATAATTTCGTTCACTTGTTTTTTTCCGGATTCAATGAGTGTTCGTATTTCACTTGCCGTTTTTCCACTTGTTTTAGCCAATTGCCCAACTTCTTCTGCAACAACTGCAAATCCTTTTCCTTGTTCCCCAGCCCGTGCTGCTTCAATTGATGCATTTAATGAAAGCAATTCTGTTTTGGAAACAATTTCATTGATCACATTTGTTTTTGTGCTGATTTGATCGATCATTTCAGATATTTGCATAAGCTCATTATTAGTCTCGCGAATTTCTGCAACGGCTTTGGCAAGTTTTTCCATAATCATATTGCCTTCCGAAATTTCACTTTTTACCACATTTGAAATATTGCTACATTCGTTCGCATTATCTGTTGTCTGAGAAATCATTCCTGTCAATGCTCTCATGATTTGATTGGTATCGTTTATCGATTTTGTTTGATTTTGCACAGTTTCTGCTACAAGAGTAAAAGATTTTTTTAGGTTTTGACTTGTTTCTTCACTTTGTACTGATGATTTTCTTAATTTATCTGTTAGATAATTAAAATTCTTTGTTAAGGAAGCAGTAAATTTTAAGACAATTATAATAGAGAACAGAAGTAATACACTAATAATAATATATGAAATCAAAGCAATATTATTGATTTTCATAAAAACATCGTCAGCGGGATCCATTGTTATTATTCCCCAGTTTAAACTTCTAAGAAAACGATTGGAGTTTAAAGGGGAATAAGAAACCAGCATTTTAGTTTTATTTCTTTCAAAATAATATTCACCATCTCCAGATTTTCCTTCTAATATATGCTTCACTGGTTCAAATTTTTCTGATAATAGATTTTGCTTTAAAATAACATCCATATTTCTGTTGTAATTATTATCTTTATCAAAAGTTTTAATATTATAATCTACAATTATGATTCCTTTTGAATTAACAAGAATAATTTCTGGAAAATGCGCTCCACTTTTCTCAAGTGAACGAAATGTGCCTTTTAATTCATTTTCTAACCATTTTGCACTCGTTCTTGTAGTGACAATTCCTATTAAATTTCCAAATCGATCTTTTACAGCCGCAGTAAATGCTAAGGTCACTTTGTCTTTGCCATATAATTCTGAGGCTAAAGGATCAATTTGAAAATCATTTGAATAAGTTCCTATTAACCCGTTCGTAATATCTTCTGTAAAATTTCCTTTCACTACATTTTTAAACCAATCTCTATTTGAAAAATTTATTCCCCGAATTAAATTTATATTTGCCTTCGTTCCATCACTTAATTCTGTACTCGATGCAATATATTTTCCATTTCTATCAACATAAAGAATCAATTCACTTTGTGTCGATTTTCTATATTTTTCAAGTAAATTTGATATTTGTGTAGGATTATTTATTTGTTGTAGAGTTGAATCGAGAGCAATTGCTTGAATTGTTGTATACCTTCCAATATATCTCCCACCAACAATATTATTAATTGAATCGACAGCTACGGAATAACTATCAAAAGCACGTTCTTTTTGAACTTCTTTATCTTTATAAATTAAAAAAAGAGAAAAAAGGGCAAGAGTAATATAAGCTACTATACTTGGAAATAATATCTTTGCCCTAAAAGATAACATTCTCCATATTTTTGTGAATAAATAAAACATCTTTAGAGTCCTACTTTCAGAAATAAAAAAATCTTCTATAATTAAAATGATATCGGATTATTTATTTAAAAATAAAATCTAAGAAAGTTTTGGATCAAAAGCTTCGCGCAAAGATTGCCCAATCAAACTGATTGAAATAAGAAGAAGTAAAATAACGACTATAGGTGAAAGTAGAATCCAAGGTGCATTTTGAATATTATCACGCCCCTGTGCCATTAATTCCCCAATACTAGGGGTAGGTGGTGGCAAACCAAATCCCAAATAATCCAAGGCAGCTAACAATGAAATTCCGAGTTCAATGGCAAATGGACTTAAGGTAACAATAATTGTTAAAATATTTGGAAATATGTGTTTTAATAAAATTCTTGAATGAGTTCCACCTAATGCAAGACTTGCTTCACAAAACTCTCGTCGTCTTAATGTTAAAACATTTGCACGGATTTGACTCGCAATCCCCATCCAACCAAAAACCAAAACTAAGGACAGTATCATCCAAAAAGATTGATTTTTGGTAATAGCTGAAACCAAGATAATCATAGTAAGCATAGGAATAATAGCCGCAAGTTCTTTCAAACGCTCGAGCAGAAAATCAAAATAGCCCAAAAAATATCCTTGCATTGCACCTAAAATCGTTCCAATCGAATAAGAACTAATCCAAAGAATAAGTGCAAAGCATAGAGAAATACGTGTGCCAAAAAGAAGGCGGGAAAATATATCCCTACCAAGATTATCTGTGCCAAGCCAATGTTTTTTTGAGGGCGCTGACAAAACCTGTTCGGTTTGTTCTTCAGGATCCCATTGATTCACAGGAAAAATAGCAAAAGATTTAATATTTCTATTTTTATCACTTTCTAGCATGTTTTTATAATTAACAATAAAAGAATCTGCGATAGAAAATTCTTCTGGACTATAATTATAAAAAATTGGAAAGTAAAATTTCTTAGACGAAATATTTAACTTTTTTCCTTCAATATCATGGCTTATTTCTCTATATAAAAAAAGAGGTTTACTGCTTGACCAAATATTTGCAGACATTGAAAAAATAAATAAAGTAAAAAAAATGAAGAGACCCCATTTTGCTCTCTTTTGCTTTAAAAAAACTTTCCATCTTCTTTTTGTCAGCGGTGACATATCCATGCCTCTATTTATTTATATTCAATCCTAGGATCCACAATAACATATACAACATCATTTAATATCTGACCCAGCAATATGGCGAGTGACTGTAAAACGACGATAGCCATAATCACATTAAAATCACGTGCCGCTAATGATTGTAAGCTCAAAACTCCGATCCCAGGGAGACCAAAAATGGGTTCAATTATAATTGAGCCACCTAAAAAAGTTCCTAATAGAGCACCAAATCCTACCATAAGTGGTAAAAGTGCATTGCGTAAAGCATGCTTAAAAATCACGGCATTTTCTGATAATCCCTTTGCTCTTGCCGTTCTAATATAATCTGCTCTTATTACTTCAAGCATACTATTTTTTTGCAGAAGTGCGTACACTGTAAAATTACCAATGATCGATGCCAAAACAGGTAAAAATAAGTGTCGACCTAAATCAATTAATTTTCCAATACCACTTAAACTCTCATAATTATCAGAACGAAATCCACCCAATGGAAACCAAGCGCCACCTGGCAGAACTCTGTCTGTACAAAAAATTAATAAGAAAATAACAGCAAAGACAATAGATGGAATGCTATAAGTAACAAATAATAAAAATGAAGAAATAGCATCAAAACGAGAACCATCTCGCAAAGCCATCATGACACCGAGTGGAATAGCAATTAAATATGTTAAGAAAAATCCAGGAATGCCAAAGGACAGTGAAATAGGTAATCTTTCAATAATCTGATCAATTGCTGGTGATCGTGTCGTAATGGAGTCACCAAAATTTAAAGTGAAAATATTTTTTAGCCAAATAAAATAACGAGTGATTGCTGGTTTATCTAATCCATATTCAACTTCAAGTTCATGGGTTAATTTTTGTAGATCTTCAGCATTTAAAGTTCTTGAAGCTCCACCTTCCCCACCCATCCCTTTTAAGCGGGCAATTGCTTCCTGAACTGGACCTCCTGGGAGATAATTTTGAATACAAAAATACGTTGCTGTCATGAGAAAAAACATAGGAATTATCGCTAAAAATCGACGAATGAAGTAATTTCTCATTTTATTACCTTTTTCTTATAAGAAAAAATAATTATGTGAAAAAATATTTTTTATTTTACAAGATAAAATAAATCATTTGCTGCTGCGCTTTCATAGCTTGCTACCCATCTTTCAGAACTTATTTTTGAACTCAAACCTTCTAAAATATAATTCATTTCTGCAATAAAAGTATAAGGCTGATCATCATAAATTATTCTATTTATTTCTTGCATTATAGAGTTTCTCTTTTTAGGATCGAATTCTGAATTTGCACTGTGAATTAGATCATCAATTTTTGGATTATTATAGCTTATAAAATTTGATCCTTGATTTTTTTCTGAACTGGAGTGCCAAATTTGTTTTGGATTTGGAAAAATAGTTCCTGTCCAACCTAAAATAACTGCATCAAAACGTCTGCTATCTACATCATCAAGAAAAGAATTCCACTCAGCTGTTTTAATGTTAACTTTTATACCAGCAGATTTAAAATCTTCTTTTATAATTTCAGCAATTTTCATTCGTGCTGGATTACCAGTATTTGTTTCAAGAGTAAATTCAAATGGAACTTTTTTACCATTTATCTCTTTAACAAGTGTTTGTGAGCCATCATTTTTCCAACCACTTTCTTTGAGTAGTTTTATGGCTTTTGCACGATCATAAGTTATCATTTTATTTTTCTGCCTTAACTCTGGTGCAGTATTGAGTGTAAATGTACCAAATGGAGAAACACATTGAGTAAATAAGTTATAATAAACTTTTTCAATTATTTTCTTATAATCAACTAAATATGAAAGAGCTTTTCTTGTTTTTACATCTTGAAAAAGAGGGTTTTTAAAATTCCACCCTATATAAGTATAGGGTTTAGCCGATTTATTTTGTGTTTTCAAAGCCCAAATATTTTTTTCTTTAGGCGAACTTCCATACTTTTCTTTATCAATTCCTATTACTTTTGTGTTCCATTGCTCTGCTGTAAATGAAATATGATCGATATCACCTTTCACAAATTTTTCGTACGATAAATTTGGCTCAGGAATAATATCTAGAATAATTTCATCTACATTATATCTGTTTTTAAACTGTGAAAGTTCATACCCCCACCAGTTTTTATTTCTAATAAATGTAATACTTTGACCTCGCTTATATTTATCCATAATATATGGGCCATTGCTGATTGGATTCATAATTCCTTTATCTTTATTAAAGTCTTTAGAACTTTCAAATTGTTTTTTTTGAATTGGCACATATCTTGATAGAAAATCAAATGTATCGAATTTGGGTTCTGCAACTGTAAAAGTAATTTGAAATTTATTATCTATTTTTAAAGTAATTCCTTCATAATAACTTCTCAAAGCGGCTGCATGTATTTTTGGATTCATCATTGTATCAAAAGTAAATTTATAATCCTCTGCGGTCACTGGACTACCATCTTGCCATTTTGCCTTTTCATATAAAATAAATGTATAGTTTTTTTTATCTGCAGAAATTGTATAACTTTTTGCAAGAGCTGGGATATAATCAAGCGTTTCTGGATCTAAAAAAAAAGGGCTCATCCATAAAAATTGCTCTATTGAACTCGACTCCGTGTCTGCGCTCAATAAAGGATTCATCACTTTCGGATCATTGCCTAAAGGAAAATGGAGAGAACCTCCTTTTTTAGTATCAAGCATTTTATCATAAAAGCTTGTTTTACGAATATATTTAATATCCTGTGTTTTCTCATCCGCCGCAAAAGAATTTAGACTAAATCCATTAAATAATAGCAAACTCACAAATACTAATTTTTTAATTTCCATTAAAATTCCCCTCTAAAATAGAAACGATAAAGAGTAAATTAGCAATTATAATGTGTTTATTGATCCGTTTTTTTATTCTATATGGTTTTATTAAAAAGAAAATAGTTAAGATGTGATTTTATTTTACTTTTCTTTTTTCGGCTTGATCTGAAATATAGGCGATTTGTGCTAATTTAGCATAATATGCAACTTGCTCGTTGTAACTCGGAGTACGCATACCAGCACGCATTTTGCCGCTTGGTGGAGTAGGTAAATAAAGAAGTGGATTTTTAGCAACCCCTGCAATTCGCGTTTCAAAATGCAAATTGGCACCGGTTACCCGACCTGTTTTTCCAACATAGCCAATAATTTGATCACGTCTGACAAATTGCCCTGCCCGCACAGCAATTGTTTTCATATGTGCATAAAGGGTTTCGTGAGAAGAATCATGCCCAATAATTACTGAATAGCCATAACCCCTCTTTGCTCCAGAAAATAGCACTTGTCCATCTGCAGCAGCACGGATTTGTGTTCCTACTGGAGCTCCAATATCAATCCCATGATGCGGACGGGTGCGTTTCATAAGACGGCGAATACCAAATGGACTTGTAAATGTTCCATTGACAGGCCATAAAAGTGGGAAGCCAAAGCCTCCAAATTTACCGTAATTTGGCTCGTTTCGTGCAAGTTGTTTTTGCATGTCTATAGAATCATTTTCTATAATTTCACCAGCACCTTCATCTTCGTCAATCGCCAATTCATCGTCCGTTGGATTTGTATTTACACCTGGAAAACCAAAAAAACTTTTTTCTGCTGTTTTTTGTCGAGCTAAGAAATTAGGGTCTATAATAACCTTTTCTTGCATCTCTGCAGCGGAACCTTTTAAGACTAAATTTTGATTTGAATTATTACTATGATTAATACAACCAGTTAGACTCAGCGTAAAGGGAATGACGAGAGCAAAAGATAGCTTCTGTTTAAATTTATTCAGTTTGAGCATCAATTCTCTCCGTTGGGGTCAAAAAAAATACATCTTTTAGAGTATATGAATTGAGCCCTCCTGACAAGTTAGTCGCCTCTATGTATAATATCGTCCTTGTTTGAAATAAATCAAAAATCCGTCAAAATCATGACCTTATTTATACTTTTCATCATTTCTTCTTTTGTAGGCATTTCTAAAAATTGTATAATTTCTCCTTCAGATCCAACAAGCCAAAGCGTCGGCACGCGCGGATTTTTCATCGCATCTAAAAAATTTCGGGAAGCAAAATCATTCATAAATTGTGGCATTATTTTTTTTCGCCATTTTGCCACAGATTCTTCTGTATCTTGAGAAAAAAGACCTATAACCCCAACTTTTCTTGCGCTTAGCAGTCTAAAATTTTTATTTATTATCGTAGAAATTTCTTCGGATCGCGGATTCCACGAAGCAATAACCACGACATACCAAAAACGCATCGTAGAAAAATCTAATGATTTCTCACCCTCAACAGAAGGCTCTTTTCCATAACTCACAGGAGGCATAAGTTTATGTCTCGGCAAAGGCTTTATGACTGGAACCCCTCCTTGAGCACCACCTGCCATCGGATCCTTTGCTTTATCCTCGGCAGAAAGAGCGGGAAGAGGAAGCAGCAGAATAAAAAGGAAGGCTACACAAATGAATATTCGATTTGATGCATTTGAGTCAAAAATATTTTTATGCATTCTCAATGCTGTCCTCCTTTCCTTTTCTGTAAATTACTGCCAAATATAGAATAGTCATTTCAGACGAAAAGTGAAAATTGTCTGAATTTTGTCGGTAATGGGGGAGTGTCCTTGAAAGAAAGCCATCATAAACATGTAAAAAGAGAGCTCGAAGGTAGCACACATAACTCAAATACGACTGCGTGGAATATTCCATGGCAAGAATTTGATGTGATTCTTGGCGTAAAAAACTCTTATTCGCAGAGAAACTTAAATATCTCGTGTGAAAAACAGGCTAGAATTTTTTTAAAAAATTGCGGTTTCGATCTTTCTAATCAAATACACATAAAACAATTTGAACAATTTTATGGTGAAGCACTTTATTTCATAAGACATATCTTACTTACTGATGAAGAACGAACAAGTTTAACAGTTCCATCAAGTCTCCTCTATCTTAAAAATCCCTGTCATTTGCTTTTATTTGCAAGTGCCAATCATCCACGCAAACGATATTTAAGATTATGGAGTTGTTCAATATTAAAAGTAATGTATGCTATATCAAATTTGCAATTCAGCGGAAGGCTGCATATAATTGATGACGCACGCGAACAGATATTTAAACGCATTCGCAATCATATTCACCTCAATAAAATCGATGAAATAGAATTTAATCATAACAATTTTTCTATTAATCTTAATAAAGTTGAATGGAAAGAAGCAAAAACTAGGACCAGTATTGTATTAAAACTTTTACACAAGCCTGATAGTATAGTTGATGATGTTTTTGATTATTTAGGAGTCCGCTTTGTCGTAGAGAAATCAAGTGAAATACCTTTACTTCTAAAACATCTTATCGAAACTGATATTATTATCCCTCATCAGGTTGTTGCATTGCGAACAAGAAATTCACTGTTAAATGTCAAACATCCAAAAAAAATATTTTCATTTTTAAAGGAACTAAAATCTTGTGGTACTTTAACTGATGAAGAATTTAATCAAATGTGCGAAAATATAATTTGGTCAAATCAAACAAATGAAGAAGTCTTAAAAAGAACCAACACTTTTACCAGCCAACATTATCGCTCATTGCAGTTTACCGTCAGACATCTTGTGCGCACTCCAAACCCCGCTTTTCTTGTACTTGAATCCATGACAAATCAATTGCGCAGATACACAGGTGTTCAACGCCAAGAACCTTGGATGGAATCCGTTATTCCACAATATTTTGCTCACTACTTTCCCATCGAAATACAAATGATGGATCAAGAAAGCTATGAAATGGCCAAATTTGGCCCAGCATCCCATGAGCAATATAAATCACAACAACACAAATCCGTCAGAGAAAGAGTTTTAGGAAATCTTTTAACATTTAAAAAAGAAAAGCTCGCTTCACAAGATTTTTAAAGGAGATAAAATGAATAATCAGGAACTTGATAACTGGCTTGATTTAGCTGGTCTCATGCCTCCTATGCCTAGCGATGCCGCGCAAAAACTTTATGCAAAACTTGGAGTAGACACTTCAGGCAAACATACTTTTTTACCGAGCCTCATCACTCGGAATGAATATTCACATTCAATATTACCGCTCATGAAGCAAGAGTTAAATTCAGATTTAGTCGATTTTATTCATAAAAGAGTTGAAAAAACTTTTGAATTAAGAAATAAATTAAAAACCTTACAAAATAGAATTATCGACATTGTCGGAACAGGGAATTTCTCTGCTCTTTGGCTTGATCGTGAAGCCTTTTCTGCGGACAGTATGGAACACCGTGCTCTCATGACTGAAGCCGTTATTCATATTTATTCAGTTGAAGCATTACAAAAAATTGTTACGTTATTTTATAAGCACGAGATACCCATGATCCCCTACGGCGAAGGCGGCGGATATAATATGGGTGTGACTCCAATGGCACCAGCCGTTACTATAAGTCTACGTGGAATCGATCACATTTCTGAAATTAGAACAAGTCGCAGAAGTGAAGGTAAATATGAAATTTCTGTAGGAGCAGGTGTTCCATTTAAAGATCTCGTTGCCTACCTTGCAAAACGTGGCTTTGTTTTGCGTTGCGATCCCAACACACCAAGGGCAGCAACCGGAGGAATAGCAGCAACAGGGAGCAACGGCGGACGCAAAGCTTTTGAAGTCATATTACACGGCAGAGCTGTTACAGCTGACGGAACAGCTCTTTGTTTTGAAGCAGATAAATACGAAACAGATTGCATAAATAGCGAACCATTTTTACTTGCACGGAAATTCTTTAGCATTGAAAATACAAAAGAATTCGAAGAAAAATACAATGAAATAAAAAAGAAAAGATTAAAAGCTTGCAGGACTGTAAATTCTACAGGAGTGATTATTCCACTGCAAGGAATGAAAGCCAATGCCAATATGCTTGCCCAACAAGCAGAACTAAGAGAAAAAGGCCACGAAAACACGGACAGCATGCACGATGCACCTACTTTACCCATTTCAGCATTTGTGGGTGCAGAAGGAAGCACAGGTTTTATCTATGAAGTGACTTTTGAAGTCGAAAAACCACTCGAATGGTTACAAGCTTCACGCTGGCACTTTAACAATGTTGATGCTGCAATGTGCGCTACCCGCGCCATAAAAAAATTACCGAAACACGAACAACCAGAATATTTTGAATTTATTTCTGGACAAAGTATCCGTCGTTTTCTTATTCAAGATTTCCCCACTGTTTTTTCACAAAATGATGAAGCCGTTATTATTTTAGCTGTTGAAGGAAAATCAAAAGAAGACTGCGCATTACGTCATATGCTTAATGAAAAAGTTGCGCATGAAGCTATGTTAAATTCACAATATAAAGTAACAGATGTTTTAATTAAAATGGAAAAAACAAACGTTCTCTTACAAAGTGAAGGCATTGAACAATTTGAAATACTTCGTAAACCACGTGAAGAACTCCCAAAAAAATTGCGCACAAAATGCAAAACAGATATGGAAATTCGCACAGAATATTTGGGTGAAGTTTTAAAAATTGTCGCGGGAACCAATCCACGTGAACGAGCAGAGCAAAAACAAGATGTCTTATTTGGTCACCTCACACCTAACCATACGGCTATTATACACTGGAATATTGGTGGGTTTGATCTCTATGATGAAGAACAAGCTGACATTGCGTGGGACTATTTAGAAAACGTCATCGGCAAAGCACAGAGTTTAGCTCCCTCTGAAGATAAAAATGGCAGTGCTCGTTTCACAGGTGAACACGGGGTTGCTGGCAAAGCTCCATTTCTATGGCTCAATTATATCCCAGAAAATGATTTCAAAAGAATGTGTTCTGTAAAAGACATTCTTGACAAAAAAGATCTCTTTAATCCAGATACACTCTTTCTACGCACAAGCCATGCAAGAGCACTTCGCGCACGTTTGTTAAATACAAGCGCAAAATTTATTCAAGAATCTTTAGTAAAAACAAAAAAAGCGGAAACAAAAAATTTAGCTCTCTTAAATGATCCTGATTTTTTACTACTCGCTTCTGAAAATTATGCTGTTGCAGAAGGCCAACGCTGCACGCGTTGCAATAGTTGTAAAGTTTGTCCTGTAGTTGATGCAGAACATGAACTTGAACGAGAAAAAAAGCGTAAAAGTAAAACTTCTGTTTTACCAAGTAAACGAAATATTCTCATGTTTATGGAAAAGATTGCCCACATGCGAAGAGCATCAGAACAAACTCAAGATAAAAATGCAGTGGACAAAATATTTAAAGTAACGGCGCAGATGATGAAAGAAAGCGCTGCCCTGCTCTCAAAATGTTTTTATTGCAGAAAATGTGATAAAGCCTGCCCTGTCGATATTGAAATACATCCTCTCATGCGCGCTTATCATAAAATGGGCAAACTTCCGTCAATGGGTTCCAAACTTTGGGGCTTTATATATGAAAGACTTATGGGTGAAGATTTCTTTAAATCTGTTACCTATCGTCTGGTTGCATTCTTTATACTTCTTGGCGCTCCCTTTCTTTATTTTATGCGGAAACTTTCTTTTGTTCCCGACTGGTTAAAATCTTATACAGTGCCTCCTACCCTTGCTTTTGCCCATTATGAAGCCGCAAATGAAGGTAGCAAAATTGAATCGAGAGATAATTTTGTCATTATTGCCAATGACATAGGCACAGATAACTTTATTGGCCATGAAAAATTTGCGAACGAAACAGTTTATATCCGTTACCGTGGTTGCATGGATACGTTTGGCAAACCAGAAGCAACAACGAGTGTCGATGAGTATTTTAAAAATGTTTTGCATGCACGTATTGTAGATCTTGAAAAGAAAATGTGCTGCGGTTTTCCATTTGAAGCAGATGGTTTGCATGAAAGAGCAAAACAAAGTCAAATTTTAAGTCTTATAGAGATAGCTAAATGCATTCATCGACTCATGCAAGAATGCAAAGACGCATTAAAAGAAATTCCCCAATTCATTGTGTTTTCCAATTGCCCCACCTGTTGTGAAGCCATTAAAGAAATGCGCGCTCTGTTGAAAAATGAAGATATTCGTGAACAAGTGCGCATACGGGCAAAATTACCCGAAGATTTCGACATGCTTTCACTTGATTTTACAATTCAAGACACAGCTGAAATTGCTATGAATTTAATTAAAAAAACAAAGGCTGAAAATATCCCTGCAGAAGAAAACACTTTAGCCCTCAATAAAGTAACAAAAACAGTTGGTTTAAAAGTTCCTTGCCACAACACAAAGTCAGCAACCGAAGCACAAATTGAATTGTTAAAAATGTATTACACGGGTGTAGCAGCCTATGATCGCTGTTGTGGTTTATCAGGTACTGGACGCTTAAAGCATCCCAAAATAGGGACAAAAATATCAGAAAAACTCTTCGAACAGATTCGCGAAGAGCCCCCCAGCGCCGTAGTCACAGGTTGCCCCAGCTGCCGTGATGGAGTAAAAATGCAACGAGATATCCTTGCTGCTAAAAAGGATTCCATTGCAGAATTCGAAGTCTCTGGCATATTTGAACAGATTTTAAAAGACTGCAAAAAAGTTGCTTCATAATTTTTTGCAGAATTTGGATCTTTAATGAAATGAATTGAAAGTTTTCATTTTTGATCTTTCAATGATAAATAAGAAATTCACATTATTCGAACATCAAATATCACCGAAATCTTCAAACTCTAAATTTTCATTATCTTTCTCAGTGTCCGATTCTCCATTCAACAGTTCCATAAAAAGCGATGCTTTTGCTCCAAGTTCACAATATAAATTAAGATCATTCATTCTTAAATCTGAACTATTTAAGCACTTGATCATATCTAAGACTTCTCTTTTCATAATTGCAAATTTTTCTTTTTTCTTTTAAAACTCCAAAAAACAAATTTTTTAATCACCTAACATTTATACATTGCTCAAGCTTGATAAAACTCAATTTTAATAATAGCTTCAACGAACTATGACTAAATTTAGTAAGACCTCTTTCAAAAGGAATATTGAAATCAAATTTTTATCACTTTAGATTATCTTGCACCGTCATGCGCTTTTTTTAAAAACACATAGAAGATTCCAGGCCATTCAATTGGCAAACAACGTTGAAAGTATTTTAAGTCCTAAAATAGACATTATTATGATTATTTGGTATTGTCAATTTTTAATACCAAATATTTAGGTATTGCTCACAATATGAATATGATTAGTATATTTACAATATATTAAATATACTAAATCTCTTTTTTATGTTATAAAAAAATCGTTTTTATTATAAGATTGAGAAAAAATATGGCGAATAAAATAAATGATCGAATTACATTATTACGTAATCTTCTCAAACTATCTAGAGCAGATGTAGAAAGGAAATATCAACTCTCACAGGAGACTTTGAAAGCTTGGGAATATGGAAAAAATAACATTAACAATACAAATATTGATTTTCTTTTAAATATATATCGAAATGAGGGAGTCCTTGTTACCAAAGAATGGTTAGTTAAGGGTACTGGAATATCTCCCACTTCAAGTGTAACTGCAAATAAAATAAATAGTGAAGAATTCAATTTTTTAATGGATGAGCCCTTTCAAATGGAAAGAGAAATAAAATTTTTGCTCAATCTAAATCCTGATTATATTTCTTTTAGAGTAAATAACGATTCAATGACACCTAAATTCCAAAATGATAGTATCGTAATAGGGAAAAAGCGATTTGCATCTGACATAACTAAAACAGTTGGAAAAGATTGTATAATTAAAATTAAAGGCAAAAAAGATATTCTCCTCCGTAGAATTGGTTTAACAGAAAAAAATAAATATATTCTATCTGTTCTCAATCCAATAGATCTTGTTGAAGACCCAATAATTATAGCGAGTGAATTAGATTTTTCTGCTCCAGTAATTTTTGTTAGATACTGCGATTATTAAGGGATTAAAATATGAATTTTAATGATAAAGTTGTAATGATTACAGGTGGAACTTCAGGAATAGGAAAAAAAGCTGCATTGGATTTTGCTGAACAGGGAGCAATCGTAAATATAATTGGTAGGAGATCACAAGAAGGTATGTCAGTTGAAGGACAATTAAAATCTTTTAACAATAAAAATAAATTTTATGAAGGCGATATTAAAAATGAAGAAAGTATAAGTCATATAATAAATTTAATAATATCTAACCATAAAAAACTTGATATCGCTATAAATAATGCTGGTATTGAGGGGATATGGACTGATATTGAAACTATGAGTCTTAAAAACTTTGAAGAAGTCGTATCAACAAATATTGTTGGAACATTTAATTGTTTAAAGCATGAAATTATCCAAATGAAAAAACAACACTCTGGTAATATTATAAACATATCATCTATAAGTGGACTCGTTGGTTTCCCAAACGGCTGCCATTATGTCGCAAGTAAGCATGCCGTTTTAGGACTAACAAAAAGTTTAGCTCTAGAGGTAGCTCCGCATGGAATTAGGATAAATGCTGTTTGCCCAGGAGCAACTGGAACCGATATGCTTGATAGAATAGCGGATTCAGAGCAGCAGTCAAAATTTGCAAAACGACATCCTTTAGGTAGAATCGCTTCCACAACTGAGATTTCAAAAGTGATTATGTTTCTAGCGGGAGAGGACTCGTCATTTATCACAGGTCAAAGTATTGCTGTGGATGGAGGATATACAATAAATTAAAGGACTTATTATGTTCAAATATGGAATTTTAGAAGAAAAAAATGCTCAAGCTGAACTTTCCAATTTTCTTCATGATAATAAATTTAAGTCAAAAAATTTATCATATTGTTCTATCGGTTTTACATATTATAAAGACAAAAAGTCAAAAATAATTATGCAAAATAATGAGTGGATTAACAGTATCAGGAAGAATGAAATCAATAAATATTGTCCAATATTTAAAGCTTTTGATAGTACAAGAAATAATTACATTTTCCTCTCAAAATACAATTATATTACGCAGATTGAAAGGAAAATTCTAAATGAAAGAAAAAATTTTGAAGATACAAAAGGCATTTTGAAAATCTTTCGAAATAAAGATTTTAAATTCTCTATCAGTGCATGCACTGGATATAAAAACTTTGATGAGGAAGATTTTTTAATTAAAGAACATGAATTTTTTCATAATCTTTGCATTTTTTCTGAAAATTTAGTAAAAAAATATCTTCTCATTGAACATTCTGAATCGAAGGATACTAAAAATGAATGAAAATATAATCGGTACATGGATACTCAAAAAGTTTACTTTTGAAAATGAAACGGGAAGCGTAAATAATTGGGATGAAAACGCGAAAGGTTTGTTAATTTACACAAGAAATGGCTTTATGAGTGCGAGCCTATGTGGCAAAAATGATTCGGAATTTTATTCTGGAAGGTATGAAATAAACGAAAACACCGTTATTCATAAAGTTGAAAACGCAACTGATAGGAAAAAGCTAAATAATAATTTACACAGAAATATAAAATTAAGTGATGATAAAAAAACACTCTTCATTACTGCTGAAGAGTTTTGCCCTGGGAAAGTTTCAAACTTAATTTGGGAAAAGTCGGAATAAAATTTAATTGTAGAATAGCAACCTCTATTTTCTATTAAATATATATTATCACACTAGCAAGGTTTAAATATGTTTAATATCAGTGGTAAAAAAATAGTTTTGTCGGGAGCAACTTCGGGTATCGGCAAACGCTTCGCCCTTTTTCTTGCGGAAAATAAGTGCGAACTTATTCTTATTGCCAAAGATGAAATGAAAGCATGTTCTTTAGAAAAAGAATTAATTAAGTTTAATACTAAATTTCGCTTTGAAATAATGGATATTAAAAATCCAAAACTATTTCACACCGACAAAGTTGATGTGCTTATAAACTGCGCAGGCATTGTGCCCAAATCCCCTTTGCAGGAAATTACAGACAGCTCTTTTAACGAAACAATGCAGACCAATGTCAATAGCATTCTTAAATTGTCCAACATGCTAGTTAATAAAATGCAAAACGGTTCTTGTATTGTAAATATCATTTCAGGAATGGCATATTTAACAAAAGAGAACTACGGAATGTATTCCATCTCGAAAGCGGCTGCGGAACACTTAACTCGCTTTCAAGCGCTCGAGTTTGGTAAACTTGGTATTCGTGTCAATGGCATATCGCCAGGCTATATCGCTGTGGAACGCAACGCTGAGAATTATGAAAAAGCAAATAAAGAAATCATGTTTCATAATAGCATTATTAAACGACCTGGCACTCCGAATGAAATTTTAGGCGCACTGCAGTTTCTTATATCCAATGCCTCCTCCTATATGACTGGATCCATTCTGAATGTGGATGGTGGATTTGCTGCGAAAGTTATTTAGATTGTCTTTAATTTTCCCAACCCCCGGTCCGCCTGAAAAGACAATCTTTATCTCACTCTTTTTCAACCGTATTTTTCCTTTGACCCATTAATTTCTGCCATAATTCTTCACTTGGTAATAGCTGTATTAAGTTATTTAAATGCAATCTAAATTTTGAAAGTTCTGAATAAACATACTTACGTACAAGATTAACTTCCCCCAAGGGTTTCAAATCTTCTGTGCCATGCCATGGAGTAAATGACATATCTTCACAGTATTGCATACTCAAATCACTATTCGACACTTGACCTTTAGGTAACAACAATGTTGCTAGTTTAAAAATATTTTTTTGTCCATTCCATTGTGTTGGCCATTCTATAGTTGAATCCTCGATTGGCATGGTTTTTTTATCCCGCTGTGGAATGACAAAAAATTCATAACAAGCGTTTTCTTTTGCTAAATACTGAGCCAAGCCCTCTTTTAAATAATTATCATTAACCGCATTTTTAACAGGTAAGTCCGAAAAGTTTTGCTTTGCACAAGGCTTTGCGGTAAACTTCATCGCATTATTTGCACCGAGTTTATAAGGGGTCTGACTCCAAAACTGGGAACCCAAAGGACTGATTTTCATTTCTTTTAATGACTGGGTCAGTATAACCGCTTCATAGGGGTGAGACTTCATCCACTCTTTTAACCCATCAGGCCCCTTTGCAGATGCTGTCATCACAGAAATATAATCCTCTGCTTTGCGTAAAAAGAAAATAGGGGTGTCGATCATAATAAAATCTTGTGTATTTTTTTCACCATTTGCTTCATAATCATCTAAAAGTTGAGCATTTATTCCAAGCAGTTTTATTGCCATTCCATGTGAGTCGGGAATAAGATCGGATTTTATCTCAGATGTTCCATTCGAAAAACGTACAAAGGCTTTGTATTCTATCTCACGAGCAAAAACTCCCTTTCTAAAAACTTTTGGCAAGCCTTTTTCGATAATAAATTTACCCACAGCACAGCCATGATGTTTTGCATGCGCACCTCGTTTAGCTGCTCTTGCCTCACCTGGGCGCGAGACCTGTCCTTTTTTTACGATGGATTGAAACATCTGCGCGACGATCTTTTCTAAATTCTCATCACTCTGTAAATATTCTAAGTCTTCAATATTTGGCAAAGAAAGATTTCTATCTAATGGAGATTCAGAGGCTGATATCAGTTCATCCTGCTTTTTTATAGGATTTTCACTTGCAATTGCAAAATTGATGTGTGCAAAAGAAAAAGAGCCTAAGACTATACTTATCGCATAATTAAAAATGTTTATTTTCATAAATTTTTACTTCTATCGTTTTAAAAGTTAGAAACTATGATTTATCTATACGTTAAAATTGAATATTTTTCAAGTTTTTATATTTAATAATTCATAAATTATATTTCAAAATATTTTAAACAGAATAAATCTTTTTGTAATTACACAAATTTTTAATCTAATATATTATTGTGCTAAAATTAGCTAAAATTTTCATATTACAAAGTGAAAGGATTTTTATGGACAAATTTTTCATTAAATGTATTTTTTTACTATTAATTTTAATCAGTATAAGTTCATACGCACACAGTAACAATTTATATGTACGAGGAGACTATTGGTGCCCATACAATTGCAATCCCAAAGATACAAAGCCAGGTTATCTTATAGAGATTTTACAAAATACTTTTGGTAAAGATAAGATCAATTACGAAATTATGAATTGGGCTAGAGCTATTATTGAAACCCGCAAAGGTGACAACGATGTTATTGTTGGAGCTGCAAAAGAAGATGCTCCAGATCTACTTTTTAGCACCTCACTTGGTCTCAGCGACAATTGCTTTTATGCACTGAAAAAATCGAAATTTAAATTTACTGGTTTAGATGCTCTTAACAATGTAACATTAGGAGTGATTAAAGATTATTCCTATTATAAAGAATTAAATGATTATATTAAGAAAAATATTAACAATAAAAATAAAATTGCAGAACACTTTGGTGATAATATTCAAGAAAGAATGCTTGCAAAACTGATGCTAAAGCGCCTTGATATCATAGTGGAAGACTCAAACGTCATCGACTTTATTTTAAAAAAGCATCCAGAGATGAATGAAATAGTCAAATTAAAATGTATCGAAGTTGGTAAAATATTTATTGCATTTTCACCTACTAAACCAGATTCAGTTGAACGAGTAAAAGTTTTAAATTCGCGAGTGAATGAAATGATTAAAAACGGAGAAATGAAGAATATTTTGAAAAAATATTCTATTAAACCTTGGTTTAAATAATTTATTATGAATAAAAAATTATTGACTTTATTTTACTTAAAATGCTAAAAAGAATGAACTCATTTTTAGCATAGGATTGCTTATGAATTTTTCTCTTCGAAAAGTTTTGCTAGAAGATATTAATGAACTCAGTTCAATGCATATCCAAGCGTGGAAAGATGCTTATCAGAATATTATTGATCAAGAGTATTTAAATAATTTAAAATTACAAGATAAAATCTCTACGTGGCAAAAGGTTTTAAGCAATGAAAAAAGCGGATATAACCTTCTAGCCTGCAATGATAAAAACAAAATTCTCGGCTTTGCCAGCGCAGGAGCTCACCGAGACGATCCCAGTTTTGGAGAAATTTTTGCAATATATGTGCGAGCCAACTCATACGGACACGGTATTGGTCAATCCTTATGGAAAAATATGAATATATATTTAAAGGAAAATAATTTCACCCACGCTAAGTTATGGGTGCTTGAAAACAACAAAAAAGCCATTGATTTCTATACAAAAAATAAATGCACTTTTACCAACGAGAAAAAGAAAATCATGCTCGGTAACAAAGAATATGCAGAACTCTCTTTTGTTTGGAAGGTTGAGATTGAGAACATTCATTGCGCAGATAATAAATTATAAAAATACATTTCATAAAGTTAAAATATTTTCTTGAAGTTCTTCCGCAAAAAATAGGCTTCTAGTTCTTTTTCATAACCTAATTTTGCATAAAATTGATGAGCATCTGCACGTTTGGTCTGAGTTGCTAAGAGCACAGATTGACAGCCCTTGGATCTTGCCCATTGTTCTGCTGTAAGCATAAGTCCTTTGCCCACACCCTGCTTTCTCCAATTGCTTTCCACAACCAGAGCTCCTATTTCTAAGGTTTTACAACTCAAAAGTGAAGGCGCTTCGAAAAAATGGATAAAACCAATTATATGTCCATCACAATTGCTCTGAGCAACGCGCACTTGATGATGCGAAAATAAAATTAAATCCTGAAATCTTTTTTCTAATTCAATTGCAGACCCTGCAAAACCCAGTGCTTCGCAAAGGAAAGCCACTGCTGGTAAATCTTTTTTTTCTAAAGGTCTAATTAAATATTCAAGCTTTTCGCTCTTTTTATTATTCTCTTGCATAAAATTATGCCTCCATATTTTTTAGTGTACCTCTTCCAAAAATATCAGGCATTTCCAAAACTATACTTTCCCATGGTGCTGCATGATGAAAGCGCAAAGAAGTCACCCCAATATCCATACACGCTTCGTCTATTAATTTATCTTTTTTCTGTTCCATTAAGGAATCATGATGTGGACCATCCACAAAAACAAATACATTATTTTGCCCATTGTATGTATAGATAAAATCAGGTCTGGCATTTATTTCTGGAATAAATTTTTGCGCTTTATTTGGTAAATTAAAGCTATTATCATAAAGCCATTGTACAAATTTCTTTTCAAGTTCACTTTCACAGGCTTTTAATAGTTTATCGAGCTGAGTTTTTGAATCTTCTCCTGCGACAGTCAATGTTTCTTTATGTGACTTTGTTAGATCAAATAAATAACTGCGAATTAATTTTCGATTGAGTATCGCGTGATCTTGTTGATTGGAGTAGCCCATAAGACATTTATAGCAAGCAGAAATACAATATCTACTGTCCGTAGGATCCAATATATCTTCACCTGTATCAGGATCATAATGACACAGTTTTAATGCCTCTTTAGCAACCTGCTGCATGCGTCTTTCATCTAAAGAAATTTTACGTAACGCTCCTGCACCACCTTCTGCAGCTTCATAGAAGAGAATTCCATGGGGCGCAATTTGATTCGGTAAAGTCTCCGCAGATAATTCACTTTCAGCTAATTGAGCGACAATTTGGATAGAGGATTTGAGTGCTGCTTGAAATGATGCTATAAATTCTTTCGAATTATCTGGGAAATTATCGAGATAAAGTGCATTTTTTCTATCTTCGACATAAGGAACGATGAGTTCTTTAGTTTCAAAATCACTTTCACTGCCTTCTCCAGGCGCTCTTTCCCAGCGCCCAGTATTTTTATCTAATAAAAATCCTCTGAGTGAGTCTTCATCACTCCGCTTTTTCAACCAACCCTCATTCATGCGCCAAAGCGTTGCGCCTGGCCCATAATGACACGAAAAAAGGATTTCTTTTTCTTCACTTAAAATATTCATTTTTTCTACAATTTTTTCATGCCCTCTCTCAGCAAATCGGAATAGAGAACGTACTTTATAACCATAGCGTGTGCGCTCTTCCTCATCGGCTGAAATCCGATCCACTTTGTGGGTAGAAACATTTTGCATTTGAAAACAATGATCGATGGATTCCAAAGAGTTTGAATAACAATTTTCACAGATATCATAAGTTTTTTCATGTGAAATTATATGCAAATAACCACAATTGTTACAGCATAAGGATTTCTGCGTTAAAATATTGCCATCTACATTACGTTGTGGAAGGATCACTTTGCTTATTTTATAACGAGAACCGTTGTGATAAATCAACGACTGCGGACCAAACTCAGACAGCGCAATAAACCTTGGCCTAGCAAGATATTCTGGCTTTTCTTGATTGTATCTACTTTTAAAATAAGCAAAACCTTTTAAACCAGGAATAAATGCAGATAAAGGCAAGCGCGGAAAATTATAACCAGGGAGAAAACCTTCACTCGCTAAGTAACGATAAGGATAAAAATCGGCTGATGTTTTTTCTCGGTCATCGCCTCTTAAATATTCAATTTGTGCTTTTGCCTCTTCTATTTCTCGATCTGCCCGTATTCTATCTTCTTTACTAGCAGCATTTGAGTTGCTTATTTTTTGCGCTTTATCTCTTTGATTTAAAGCAGACTTAAATAATAAACGCCAGCGATCAAAGGCTAAGTCAAATTGCATATAAGCATTTTTAATTGTCTCATCAAGCCATTTAGGATTTTTCCTGTACCACTCAGCTTCTTGCAATTCAGGAATAGCATCTAAAACTTTACGTGCTGCTAGCAAGGCAATATTATTTGTATTGATATCTTTTAATTTAGTTACTTTATCTTCCTTGATAAATGTATTATCTGGTTTTTCATCATTGAGATCGATCACATCAGTCATTTTCGAACCTAAACGGACACCAGCGGAAGCAAGCCAGATAGCATGTACGTGAGAACGAATAAGATCTTCGTTGCTTAAATCAAGGGGGGGAGGCTTTACACTGCCGGCAACCATGTCTTGTGCATTTCTAAAAAAATATTGATCATGACTGTTACCTGAAGAACAATAGGTATACACAAAAGCGGCTTGTCCTCCTCTTCCAGCGCGCCCACTTCTCTGTGCATAATTCGCAGGAGTGGGTGGTACATTACGCATATTAACCACATTTAATGAGCTAATATCTACGCCTAATTCCATTGTAGGAGAACAACAAAGCAGTTGTAAATCACCATTTCTAAATAGAGCTTCGCGTTCTTCACGATCTGAATCGGGAACCTGCGCCGTGTGCTCTGCAGCTCTTAAATATTTTGTCAGCACAATAGGCTCTTGATATAAGTTAACAAAAAAAGCAAGGGATATTTCATTTTCTTTTTTAGGTGTGATTTCTCCTTTTTTCCAACATATATCGGATAATTTAAGGCGAACTCCCAATGGAACTCCCGGCTTTCTATGCGGTGGTAGCGCAATTCCACAAGCTATCAAGCAGCCAAATAAATAAGGAATAAAAGCTTGAACTTTATTTCTTGTAACCTTTTCATCTGGATATATTTTTATCAATTCAGTCCGAATTTTTCTGCCAAAAACTGAATAGGCAGAAAGGGAAATACGTGACGAAGACTCTTCACTCAAGGGGCCAGGCCAAGCGTATTTACAATGATCAACATTCTTTTTACGTTCTATTTGCCAAAGTTCTGATAATTCTTCTTCTATCCTACGCTCAATATGAATTAATGACTCATCTTCCAAAAATTTACTTTCAATACATAAATTTTTCCTGAGTCTTGTCGCGAGATCTTCTAAAAATTCATACAATACTTTCTCATTCAATGAGATAAATATATTTTGTCCCCAAATTCGATCTTCTTCTTTTTTTACTAACAGTAAAACTTCTTCAAAATAATTCCGTGTCACTTCCAGAGTTGAATTTTTTACACTCTCAAGCTCAGCTTTTTCTCTAAAGCACGCTTCTAATAGAGGGAATGTGATTCTCAACATGTCTGTGCGGTCTAGACTTGGCAAAGTGATTCGCCAATCTTCTGCACTTAAGTCTAGCAAAGCTCTATAGACAAGTAATTCTTTCAAAGCATCTTTTGCTTTTCTTCTCTGAGCAAAACTTGGATTCTGCGAGTTTTCTCGCATGTAGTCCTGCGGTTCTAGTGAAGACATTTCAAATGCATTGAAGAGTGCTTCTGCTAAATGATCGAATTGAATTCCCGAAGGAGGAGCCACTTTCAGCGCTTGCCACAAAGCGCGGCGGATCTGCACAGTATCAATAAAGTCGTTGAAATGGCCCGATTGCAAAGAAGCATCTTGGCGATTGTCTGTGAAACTCATAAGTTTTTTTGCTTTGTCATCAATTCCTTCACTCGCACGCAAAGAATTGATCACAGATAAAGCAAGGACAGTGGTCGAGGTGCTACGCCCTTCTGTTCCTAAAGTAGCAAGACGCCAAAAGTCCTTCCCACGCGCATTGTCCGTGAAAAAATCGCATTCTAAACAATAGCGGAAAGGTCGAGAAAAATAAGCTGCTATATGAGAATTGTCTTGCTTATTTTCATAAATATCACCTTCATCACTTAAATAAATTATCTTGGGCACATGCTCTTTGTGCGATGTTCCTAATTTTATTTCGCCTTTGCTATTTTCTTCCCACCAGGCATCGGGTAAGTTTTCATAGATAAAATTCTTAAAATCATTCGTTGAAATATTTTTGTCTGTATGCATATAAACAAAACCTGATTCGCCATTTTTATCACTTTCGTCGGAGAGATCGTGACGGGGCTCTAAGTGAGGTGTAGTTTTATGCAATGAATTTGCAAAGCGTTTGACCGAAAAATAGTCTGCACCGCATTGCCGACAAAATGCAACAGGAAATAATATTTTATTTTTTTTATTTCCATTTTCATTTGGATCAAGCGGAGCATATCTAGTTATTTCTAAACTAAAATAAGATCTATCTAAACTGGTGTAAAGATTGCCACCACGCGTGATAAATTGATGCAATTTAAATGGAAATAAAGCACGATTGTTTTCCCCCGTTAAAGAAACAGCTCTTAAAATATTTTTTAAAGCTTTTACACATGTCTCTTCTGTTAAAGAACAAAGTTCTTTTAATTCCAAAGAAATACCATTTTTTCCATCTAAAGGTCTCGGTTTAGAACGAATTAATTGCTTAGATTTTTCGTCATATTGAACTCCCAGTTTCGACTCAAGCCAAGAACATAAGGGGTCTGATTTAAGGGATTCTAAGGTATGACTGTCTAAATTTTTTGACCATTTTTTTGTACTTTTTTGTAAGCTTAATTTTTCTGAATCACTGCTAAACTGCAATTCTTCTGTATGTCTCTCTAATGTTTCTCCGATCACATTCTTCGGTAATATATTGACTCCAAAAATTTTGGATGCACATTCTGCCACTTCTTTTTTAGGATCGCTACTGTCTTCAGCTGCGATAGTAGCAGAAGTTCCTACACAAATAATATTTTTAGATCCACTCCGTTCTTTGAGTCGGCGGATGAGCAAAGCAACATCACTGCCTTGCCGTCCTCGGTATGTGTGCAATTCATCAAAAACCAAATAATGAAGATCATGAGTTAGATCAAATATTTTTTGATCTTCTAGCCTTGTTAACATAAGTTCAAGCATCATATAATTTGTAATTAATATATGCGGTGGCTCCCTTCTTAATTTCTCTCTTTCTTCTTCTTTATCCTGTCCAGTGTAACGAGCGATTTGAATGGGCACATCTTCTTTTGCAAAACCGTAGTTAATATATTTTAATAATTCTTCTTGTTGACTGTTGGCGAGCGCATTCATCGGGTAAACAATAATAGCTTGTATACCCATATTTGTTTTTTTTCTTTTTAAAATATCATTTACGATTGGAATAATAAAAGTTAAACTTTTTCCCGACCCCGTACCTGTTGTAACAACATAATTTTCATTTTTTAATGCACACTCTAAAGCCTCTACTTGATGCGTATATAAATCCAAAGGTTTACAGTTTACTAAATTTAAATTATCTTTTTGTTTATTGGCTAAAAATATTTTTTCACAGATTGGGTGCAATTTATTTTGCTGAACAAGCTCAGTGATATTGGCTTTTCTTTTAAAGCCTGGATTCAATTGCACCAAAGGAGATGGCCAAAATGCACCTTTTTGCAGTTCTTCTTGTACAAATAAATCCATCTGTTTATTTTTAATGCCGAAAAAACTTGTAACTAATTTTTTATAATCACTGATAACTTTATCACGTAATGAAAAAACATCAAAAAATGACATAATATTTAGAACTCCAAATCAAAAACAGTCAGAGCTTCATCAAGCTCCTCAGCAATTATTTCAACAGGCTTAAATTCTTTTTGGGTAAAAAAACGTTCCACAGGTTTCCAAAATTCTTTTTCATTCAATACATCTAATAATGGAGTCGGCTGTCCTTCATAGAGAGCTAAAAATTTTTCTTGTGCTCGGGTGATAGCTACATACATAAGACGACGGTTGTCGATATCATCAGGCCAATATTTATTATTTGCATCGGCTATAATAATAGAATCAAATTCAAGACCTTTTATCTGATGAATATTTGTGACAGTAACACCTTTGCGAAACTCAAAAGACTCACGTTCACTTTGTCGCACTTCAATTTTTTTAAATTTTAAGAGCGACTGAAGATCATTTTTTAAAGCTTCAATCATTTGCTTATCGTGTAAAACAACACAAATATGCGCATGGGGTGCTTCTTCTATCCGCTTTAAAATAAAATGTGTAATTTGTTCCTTCAATTTAAAATAGGATTGAACAGAAATTATTTGTGGATAAGCTCCTTGTCTTCCTTGTAGAATTTTTTCGGAACCTATCACAGAATCGGCAAGCCACATGATTGGGAGAGTCGAACGGTGTCCGACTTCCAATCTTGTTACTTTTGCATTCCCGAAATTTAATTGTTTTGCAATTTCATCCCAACCAATAAATTCTTTTTCTGGAAATATTTTTTGATTGGTATCGCCAACTATAGTAACACCGGTGCGAGAGTTAACAGACTCCAGGAGAACCAATAATTGCATCGCTCCAAAATCTTGCGCTTCATCGATGACCAAGTGATCGAATTTAAAAATAGTTTCACCTAACAAACCATAGGGCAAACCACCACGTTTGAGTTGAACAAGTCGCAATAAAAGTGCATAGTCATCGTACTCTACATATTTACCGACTTTTGCACTGCTAGCCTTACCTTCGCTTTGTATTATTTTTTGTCTTTGTCCTATTTTTTTAGCTTTTTCTTCTGTCAAACCAGGAATGCATTTCATCAACCATTCCCAATGGCTTAATAAACTCAACAGTTCTTCTTTATACAAAATAGATTTTTCATAAACATTTTGCAGGAGTATTTCGATTTGCTCCAAACGTTTTTTTTCATACTCATCTTCTTCTTTTAATATGAGTCTTTTTATTTCTTGTCTGAATTCGATTATATCTTGCACATAGGCTGTTTCACTGCGCTTATATTTAAATCGAATATTATCTGTATCGTACGTAGGAATTTTACTTTCGATAAAATCCCAAGTTTTTTTAGCTTGCGCCTTTACATAAACTTCCATCAATTGAGAAATACCTGCATGGGATTTTATCATCACCAATTTTTCATTGTCTTTAAAAGAATATTTATCAAATAATTTTTTTAAATTTTTCCCGGAAATGGTTTCTAATTGGCCTTTATAAACGCTTTCCAAAGCTGAGATTGCCCAGGAATGAAAGGTATTGATTTCAATTTTATCTTCTAAGTTCAAAGATCTTATACTTTGTTTCACAAAACTCTGCAGAGATTTATTGAACATCACAACTAAAACTTTAGTTTTTTTATTGATCCCGTGTTCTTCATTTTCATCCCATAACAACCAAGACACTCTATGCAGAGCTACTGAAGTTTTTCCCGAACCCGCACGCCCTTGAATGATCAGGGGTTCAGATGTTTTTTGCGTAATCAGTTCGTATTGTTCAGGTGTAAGTAAGGAAATGAGATCGGGTAAGCCTTCTTGTTGTGACTGTTTAACAACTTGAGTTATTTTTTCATTCTCATCTTTGCTTTGGGTATTGTTTAGGTCAACAAAGGAGCCATCATCAAGACGAACAATTTTTGCGGTGCCATTTAAATCACTCCATTCGAGGGATTTTAAATAACCCGAATATCCCTCGGCCGCGGCAAAAGCTGTTACGGCACCTTGTATACTGCGAAAAGGAGGTTCGAGCTCAATTTCTTCACCAATATTCAATTTTTGATAATAAAACTTCGCAACAGGATGCCGCCAATCGACTATTTTTTCTTCTTTGTTTGCCACTGCCCCAATGCGAAATTCAAAATCTTCTTTTTTATTTTTAAAAGAAACATAAGCATGCCAAGGCGTGTCCAACTCTAATTTCGGGGCTAAAACTTGAAACTCTTCGTTCACACGTTCTGCAATTTTAATTGGTTCTTTTTCATTCGCTAAGCTCATATTCTTTTTCCTTTACATGTTTATCCTTTTTTCTCTCTGTTCCCTTAATCTCTTCATCTAAGTCAAAATAGGCAAATGATTTTTTAATTTCTTTTCCTAATAACAGCTGCTGTTCTTCTTCTTTTTTTCGTTCATTGTTTAGCAGTGAAAGGCGTTCGAGAATCTGTTCCCGCGCTGCAGGAGATGGGGTATAGCGAAATTCACCCTTTTCTAAATATTTACCTGCATCCTGTCCTTCATAAAAATCCATGCAGAGCTCAATGTCTTGCCATTGATAAGCAGCAAGCACCGCTTCATTTATCTGTTTGTGCAGATTGCGTAAGGCATAAATATCATCAAAAGGTGGATTTTGTTTGTCTATTTCTTCGCTATTCGATAATTTCTGGTTGTGAAATAAATTATAAACTTTGGTCAAACCAATATTACGCTCAAGACAAATACTTTTTCGCTGGGCAAGGTATTTTTCTCCCAGAGAATTTAGCATCTGCAATTGCTCCCGACTTGGGCGCGGAAAGGGAAAGGTTTCGAAGCAGGATGAAGGTGAATAAGTTCTTGTTTTACCTAAAGTGCTACAATTTTTATCCATCCATAATTCATGAAAGTGACTTTGTAAAATAATATAAATTGATCTAATATTTGTTCCTAATACTACAATTTTATCAGAAAATACTTGCTTAGAATTAATTATAGTTGGACAACAATGCGCTGATACCCTGGCAATGGCAAAAGTTTCACTTTGAATATTTAAATAATTATATAATCCCTTTGCGGAACTTGCATATTTCCACCAATATTTTCCTCTATTATCCGCTATTGTATTTTTTCCAATATTTTCTTCTCTTTCAGGTTTTACTAACTTCTCAACTCTGTTTATTGCGGATGGGTAATCTGCAGCAACAGAGCCAGTATAGTTTGGGGCAGCAATTCCAAAGAAAATTGAATTATTTTCACCATTAATATGTTTTCTTTCATTTACTAATGATTTTGATATTTGATCCCACTCTTTATTCCCTGCTCTTCTTAAAGGCCAATCAAAAAAATTTATCACATATCTACTAGCTTCTTGCGCTGGACTGGTATTTAAGTCATCACCTGTAATATAAGGAAATAAAATATCATTAGGATTTTTGTTTTCATTGACTAAGTTTTCTTGCATTATTTTTAATTCAGTCTTTGGCTCTAAAGTAAAACCTCTGCCAAGAATAAAACTGCCTTGAAATGACTCTTCAGCATTTTCAACTAAAACAAAAATATTTCCACTTTTTCTTTCTGACAGTTCCTCATTTATAATATGAGTTTTTATCCCATTAATTGTCTTTTGCGCATGATCTTTTTCCTTCGCAATATGCACCACACTCACCTGTAAAGAAGCCATCCCTTCCCAGGGAGTCGAAGTGATTGCGTTAGTTATAATACCTCTCCACTTACAGACAATCGGTGTTAAACTTGCATCTTTAGTATAACCTTGAGCAATTGTACTCGTTGCAATAAAACCTAAATTGCCATTTAATTTTAAACTCATAAAGTAACGGGTAAAAAAATACGCGCAAAGATCTGTAGTGACGTTCGAATTTCTATTTTGCACCTTTAGAAAATTTAAATATTTATTGCCTAAGTTTGAACTAATTCTAGATCCCCCCAAAAAAGGGGGATTGCCAAGCACGCAGTGGAAACCACCGTCTTTAAAAACTTCGGGCCACTCGAGTTCCAGGTGAAAAAAGTTGTAAATATCGGCTAGTCTTTTGGTCTCGGCGAGTTTTTCAGGGTGTAAATTTTCGTTGTTGTGCAAATCTGCAAGGGTGGGCGCGACGCTGTTCCCTGCCTGATACTGCCAAAAAAAGGCTGCGCACCAAAGATCAGCCCGTAGTTTTTCGAGCAAGTATTGCTTTTCTTGCTTGAGTTTTAAGAATTCTTTTTCGCGGGAAATACGACTTTTGGCATCTTCCACGTCTGTTTCCGACAATTGATTAAAGGCCTCAGCTAAGTCTTCACTTGCTATGCCCATAAAGGGTTCAACCCCACTTTTGAGCTGCTTTTTATTTAAATCCCGTGCATTATTGGCAATGGTTTTGTTGTCCGCCAAGTAAGAAAGTCCACGCTGCGCAGGGTCTTTGAATTCAGGCTGCGCGGTATAAGCTGCGTTTGGAATATGGCTTGGCCACAGTTCGTAGGCAAGCCCGCGGATTTCTTTTTCCAGTTGTTTCTTTATTTTTAATTTTGCTTCCCGCTCTTTTTCAGGCAAATGGAATGAGTTGCCTAAGGCCGCTATCAACTTCTCCCGCTCTTTTTCGCGCTTGGCGATTTCTTCGCTCAATTCTTTTTGTATGGCAGCGCACATACTCTTGGTTGGCACACCGAGCAGGGCATCGCCCACGCGAATGTGGTGTTCTAAGAAAGTCAGCGGTTTGCCTGCTTCCATGGACTCCATCCAGAGCGCCACGCGGCACAGGTCGATCGCCATGGGGTTCACGTCCAAGCCATAAATGCATTTGCGAATGACTTCTCTTACGGCCATGCGTAAATCAAGCGGTGGCGGGGAATCATCGCCGGTGCGGAGTTTCGCAATTTCAAGGCCAAGCCGATGGGCGGCAGCCACTAAAAAATGCCCACTGCCGCAGGCGGGATCCAAAATCCTGAGTTTAAACAATTCTTTTTCTTTGTCTTTCGCCGTTTTTCCTTTTTCGAGGGCATCTTCAATCGAAGCTTTTAAAGCAAAATCGAGGACGGAATTTAATATGCGTGTAGGCGTATAGTGCGCTCCTGTTACTTTACGTTCGTCGGTAAACTCTTCATTGTTTTGTGCGCCGATAGAAACCCGCTTCAATTCAAAATTAATATTGGGGATTAAAGGTAACAAACTCTCATACACACCACCAAGTTCTTCGGCACCTAAATGTCCCCAATTGACTCTCTGCTTTGTTCCTTTATCATCTTCGGTGAAACAGAGTGAGCGGAGTGAATTTAAAAAATATTCATTACTGACATTCGCATCGTTTAAAAAACTGGTTGCTTCATTTGAAAATAAAAATCCTCCGAGTGCCGGTAAAGCAAGACTCGTCAAACCCTCTTCGCTACCTAAGGCTTGGGTAATGAGCTTAAAAGAAAGCCACAGGTCAAAGTGCGCGCTGCCCGTTTGCCCATTGGTGGCAAAAATGCGCAAGCGTTCGGTTGAATAATATTTTTTATACAGTTCTCTCGCTTTATTTGCTGCTTTTGGCCCATGCAATAAATTGCGATCTTCTGCAACAAATAAAAAAACCAAGCGATAAATCCAGCGTAACGATTGCCGATAGAATTCTTGTTTTGTGCATTCACCTGATTCTAATTGTGCACGAAGTCTTTCTCCAGCTTCAGAATAGTCAGAGATAAAACCAGACGCCAAGTACTCAATAGCTTTGCTCACCCCAATTTTAAGTTTATCGAGGGCGCGAATGCCGCTTTCCATTGCTTTTTTATGCCAGAGCTCAATTATAATTTCTTTTGATTTCTCTTTTTTTAATAAAAAAACGCTCTTGTGACATAGTAAATATAATTTTTCAAAACTGGCAATGTCGTTCTCAGAGAAAATAAAATCACAGTCGAATTCTATATAGGATTGTCTTGTTAAGCTCGCAGTATCTCTTAAGAGGCGAATGGATTTCCCATTGGAGATAACCCCCCAAAGATGTTCCGAAGCCGCATTTAAATACTCTTGCATAAGCGAATGCGCTGTTACTTTACGTTCCACAAGCGAGTTTTCATTTGCACTTTCGCGCAATATAGAAAAATTACGCTGGGAGTCGAAATCTTCCCACACACTGGTAAACAACAATGGAATTTGATTGTCTTCAATATAATCTAATTTATATGAGTTGGAGTTCAGTTTTTTTTCTATCCCTAAGGAATTTGGAATGGAATAACCTAATTCAGAAAATAATTCACTTAAAAATTCGATTTTGGTTTTTAAGCGCTCATGATCCAATTCATCTTTATTCCAATCTTTATGACTCAATTGCTTTTCTTCTTGTCTTAGTTTCGACCAAGCATTCCATTTGAGTAAAAGTTCGTTCCAAGATCTGTGAATTTTTTCTTTTAAGCTCTCTGCCCCAGTTAATGAATAAAGTTCACGTTTTATTTTCTGCTCTATATTTCTTTCAGTTAGACTTTCAATAAAATCACGATGAAATAAAGCACCCTCTAAATGAATTGCTGAATTTTTATTTATCATATTTTAATTCCAATTTACAACAGGAAGAAAGACATAGACTCCTAAGACATCGGGTACACCCACACACTCAACCCGCACACGTCGGATAGTTCCCTGTGTGCGCACACGTCTATGTGTTTCTAAAATATCGATCATTCTTTTTTCTTTTTGCCACAAGGATAATTCATTGCATAAATGAGAAGCTGCTTCTAGAATTGGTTTTAAAAAACGATCCCTTTCTGCCACGGTTACGTTGGCATCGGGTTGAGCTTTACTTAAAATAAGTTCAGCACTTTCACCCATAGTTATTTGATCCTGGGAAAAATCAGTAGGAGAACCTTCAAACAGAATGGGCAATATTTCTTCGACAAGCGAGGACTCTTCCTCTTTTTCTTCTCTTAATAAGTAACGAAACCGGCCTAAAAGAACCGATGTTCTTTTACTCACAACTTTAGTGCGCATAACCCCAGCTCTTGCCGCAACTTTTAAAGGGTGATTTTTAATTAAGCCATCAAGCGAGGTTTCAAGCACTGTTCTAGCAATGTCTTCCACTTCCGGTGAGGTGCGTAAAACAAGTTTATCGATTTCTGCAAGACAGTTTGGATCGAAACTCAGTTTGAAGGAATAGTCTTTTTTATTCAGAGAACCCAGTCTATTTTTTAACTGCAAATCTGGGATTTGTGCTTCTATATAATTATCTTTTTTAACATAATGACCGCGCGTGCGCTCTATTAAAGTTAAGATAAATCTTTCAACATCTTCTTGACTGCCTAAGGATTGCTTCATGGCATCAAGTTCTTTTTTTACATCATCGACAGTGACTTTACTGTGACTATAAAATGTTCTTGAAGTTTTTTGATATTCTTCTTTTACTTTATCTATTTTTGTTTCCAGTTTTTTCAAACGAAAGGCTTTTTCATTTGCCTCGAAACTTGCTGAGGTGTCATCGAATAATAATATTTGCTGAGATTCTTCTTTTTTTGTTTCTTTAACTTTTAAAGCCAATTGTAATATTTCTTCGCCGATATCTGTAATAGGTAAATGCACTCCGAGTGCGTTGCGAATTTGTCTTTGCTTTTCATGCAAAATTCTTAAAAATATTTCTTCAATTGGATGGTCTTTACCGATTAAAGTAAATATATGCACTTCTGGAGATTTCTGCAGCAATCTATCCACACGCCCTTCTCGTTGTTCATGCCGATTGGGATTCCAAGCAAAGTCATAATGAATAACTGTGTCAAAGAGCTCCTGTAAATTGACCCCCTCACTTAAACAGTCCGTACAAATAAGTATCCTTTGTCCGATATGCTCTTGAAAATCTTTCAGCACCATCTGTCGCTCTTCAGGTGAATTTTTTCCTGTTAAGGTGCGAATTTCGAGTTTGCTTTTTTGAGTGAAGGGTTGAATATTCTCATCTATTACCAATTCGTCGTATATGTATCTTGCTGTATCAATAAATCGACAGAATATAACAATATTTCTTTTTTTCCCTAAGCATTTCTTAATGAGGATTTCATGGATTAAATTCTGTAATTTTGGATCTTTCTTCCCAGTCAACGATTTTAAGGTTAAAGCAAGCTCTCTTTGCTTTGGACTGAGCTGCGAAAAGACAAATTCTTCCTCTTCTTCAATTGTTCTTTCAAGCGAATCTATCTTTTTTTCTTCAAGCTCAACAGTTTCTTTTTTCTTGCGCCCTCTTTTTTTCGCCTCTGGTTCTTTCGTTGCTGTTAGTTCAATTTGCGCTTTTTTCTTTGTTTTATTTTCTTCAAAATCAAGTTGAATGTTATTTATGAAATCTATTTCTTCATTTTCAAAAGAAACTCCAGGAACTTCTTCATCTGATAAAAAATAACTTTCATCTTCGCTGTCATCATTTTCATTCTGCTCGTAACTTATACTGCCGAATATATCTCTGTGGGCTTGCTTTTTTAATTCCTCTGCATTTTTTGCATTTTTCAATGCCGATCTTCTACAGAGTGATAGGTATGCTGCTTTCGGACTCGAGGTGAGAGCTAAGACAAGTGTAAATGCAGACCACCACTGCGCCTGCCTCCACTTGTTAGAATTTTCACCCACGTTTTCTTCTTGCAGTTGGGTGGCTTCAGCTAAAATAGAAGTACAAAGATCGATATTTAATTTAGGTAAATTATATGTAACATTATTGCGTATTCTCTCGGGAAATAAATTATCACCTAAAAATTTCTTAATATCTGGCCGTCTTCTCTGGACAAAATAATTGGCTAATTCTTCGCGCAGTTTTTCATTTTCACTTCCCGACATATTTTCAGGTAATTTTTCTGCTAATTTTGGATTTAATATTGAAATAAGCGATCGAAAAGCTTGATTTTTTCCACTGTGAGGAGTTGCAGTAAGTAATAAAATATTTTTCTTCGGATTTTTTGCAACATCAGACAGCAATTTATGCCTCAATTGTTGGGTTTTACCCACCGCAGAGTCAGCGCATTCGTGAGCTTCATCCACCACCAAAAGATCGGGGCATTTAGCATAAAACTCATTTCTGTTCCGTTCGCTTTTAATAAAATCTATGCTCACAACTGTAAAAGGATATTCATCAAATATTCCTTTTCCTGGAGAACAATTTTTCTCTAGCGTTACAGCTTTTTTTGCTGTGACTTCAACTGCCTCAATATGAAATTTATCATTAAGTTCCTTTGTCCACTGACTCACTAAATGAGCTGGACATAAAACTGCAAAACGTTTTACTTCATGCCTGTCGATCAATTCTCGGACAATAAGCATGGCTTCAATGGTTTTACCAACTCCAACATCATCTGCAATTAAGAGTCTTATTGCTTCGCTTTCTTGTCTCAGGGCAAGGATAAGTGGCACCAATTGATAAGCTCTTGGTTCGACAGAAATGCGCCCGAAGGAGCGAAAGGGACCGACGCCCGTGCGGATTGAAAGTCTTGCAGCATCTCTTAGCAAACGTGCAGAAGAAGCATCGCCTGCTTCTGCTAACGATGGAAATGGAAATTCAGCGGGCTCTATCTTTTCAATTTTTGTTAATATTCCGGTTTCTTCATTTCCTTCTCTACCTGCTAAAGGTCTAAGTAAACAGAGTTCGGAAGAACTGCCAGGGAGGACTGTCCACTCCCTCCCTCTTGCACGCACCAAAGAGCCAGGTGAAAAATGATGATCCATGAAATGCCCTTTACAAAAGTATAAAATAAAATTCTCAATGAAAAAAAATGTGACAGGCATGAACTTAACAAATATTTTTTTTATTGTGAAACAATTATTATACTTATTTTATTGGAATAAAACCATATTTTTACATGATTATTAATTAGGCTACCATTTACAAAATAGATTATAATAAATAGCTTCTTCTTATTTTTATAACTTACTATAATTATATTTATTTTTATATATATTACAATTTTTTACAAATACATTGTCTTCAAAACTAGATATTAAAATTTTTTACGATTCAAGTGCCACATGAGAAAGTCAATCCTGCTAAATATGCAGGTTCTATTCTTTTAAATATTTTATGCATTAAATTTATGCAAAATAAATACACACAAATCCATTTTGCATTATTTATTTTTTTTTAGTAAATTATTATATTTTAAGTTTTGTTTTTAAAAAAAAATAAAACTTAAAATTAAATGCTAAATCTTAATATATAAGGAATATTTATGATACTTTTAAAAGCAATTCAGAAAAATTTTTGTCATTTAATTAAGCTCTCATTAGTTTATATTGCAACCATCTCAACCCAAGCGCATAGCTCATTGACTTATTGCTCCACATTATGTGGTTTGCTTGATACCACTGTACGAAGCACAAGTCCTGATGAAGCAAGAGTTTATTGCTCTTCAGCAAATAAAGAATGGGCATATTTAGGAAACGGGAACGTTAAAGTTACTGGTACTTGGAAACAGCAAAAAGTTAGAAATTTTTACAAAATATATTTCATTATAGACGGGGGAGAAAGTACTATCTTCCAGTTACAAAGAGCTTGTAAAAATGAATTTGGTGAAGATTTTATTTTTGCACAACCTGACAATCCACGAACGAATTCTTGGCATACCTTTGCAATTAATGATAATATAATGGCTCTAGGTCATTATTTATTACAATTAAGCTCTCCAGGACGATTATAATTATTATTAAAAATTAATTTACTGAGCTAAACAATAATTACATAAATTTTATATCAAAAAAACTTTAATTTATTAACCGATTTATTGAGTGAAAAATAGAATCGGAATCAATATTAGATTCCTTTTGATGAAAAGATTGAGAACCATATTTGCCAGAAGGGTAGCCTTTAGCACATAAGTGAATAAATTTTTCCAAATGTATATTTCTTTTACAAAGTTCATATGCAATCATCGTCGCTGCTGAACCGTGTTCTAAATGCTCTTCTACTATAAGTAATTTGCGAGTTCTCAGTACATCATGAATAAAATTTTCATCTAATATATTTTCACCATTTGATAATTTTGATAATAGCCAAACTGAGCAAGAAAAATTGTTATTTTCTAATTTTAAATACTCACTCACAATTGGCCCAATAAAAAGAAGTGTTGCATTCTCGCCCTGAAACAAATTACGCCAAGATGAAAATGGTTTTACTTTAAAAGACTTCGGTTTTTTATCAACACCCAAACGCAAATAAGCAGGCTTTTTAGTCTCAAATAATAAATTTATTATGCTGCTTAAATCCTCATCAAAGGCTGGAATATATACATTCATTGCATTCAGACCAAGCAATGCTCCATAATCGTCAATAGCATGATGGGTTGGCCCCATAATTCCATAACCATACCCACCACCATTTCCGACTAAAACGACTGGTAATTCATGCAAGCATATGTCATTGCGAATTTGTTCAAAAGGGCGTGCATAGACAAACGGAGCAATGCTATAGACCCATGGTTTCAATCCAGATTGTGCGAGTCCAGCCGCAACCGAAATCATATTTTGTTCCGCCACTCCTGCATTGATAAATCTTTCACCTAAAGATTCTTTAAGTGGCTCTAAAGCCATAAATCCTAAATCACCTGTTAAAAAAATAAAATTTTTATCACTACTTTTCAATAATAGATTTTGAGTGAGCTCATTTCTCATATTATTCCACTCATCCTTTACTTTTTCTTATATGCAAGAGCATAAAAATTTCCTGCAGGGATTTTGATAATTATTTTCTTTAATAGAGGAGAAAAAATCTTATTCAGTAACATTTTCTTAAATGCAAGCGGCATAGGAAAAAGTTTAATCCAATAATAAAGAGGATATGAATTAAAAATTGGCTGGATACTTATATTTTCATATCCACATTTAGTTAATAAAACATGCATTCCTTTTGGAGAAAAAAGCTGCATATGTTCTATATCAAAAATTGGTGATTTTAGACCTAATATTTTGGTGCTAAATGCTTTATAATTATGACAAACCGTATAAAAACATCCTCCTGGTCTTAAAATCTCATGAATCGATTCTACAAATTCTGTGGGCTTTTCTAAATGCTCTAATGTTTGAAAGCATGTTATTAAATCAAATGTATCTTTTGCAAAGGATTCCTTCTTAAAAAAAGAGTGAATAATATTTTGCTTCACTCTGGGACGTGCCGCATTAATGGCTGCCGTAGAGGGTTCTATCCCTTTTACTTCTTTGAATCCAAAATCTAATAAACGCTCAAGAAACGAGCCTTCCCCTGTCCCAATATCGAGTGCAGAGTTAATTTGTTTTATTTCATTCGATATTGTGGGTAAGAGTTTAGCATATGTGAGACTTGCCCGATCTGCTTCTTCTTTACTATCAAAAGCAGCTTCATGATAAGTATGTGCAATATAATTACTTTCAGGAATAGGACTCGAATACAAGACATGGCAGCAATGACAATGGTGAATTCGATAGTGCATGTATTCAGGTGTTTTTCTGGAGGCAAATGCATACTCCCCAAGCTTACTAAAATCAAAATTTTCAGGTGCCCAAACTCTTGATTCCGAATCTACAAAACAGATTGGACAAGCACGATCTAAAAATTTCATAAATAATCCTTCGATATATATTTATTCACTAATATTTTTAATACTTCCATTTTGAATAATTGATTTTCGTATATATTTAGGTCTTGCTTTAACTTCTTCAAATATTTTTGCAATATATTCGCCAATGAAAGCAACAGAAATTAAAATAGAAGAACCAAAAAATATTACCAATAACATAACTGTTGTTATTCCCTGAGGAGCAATTTCTGGAAATATTAATTTTAAAAATATGTGCACAAGAGATAATAATAATGATATAGAAAAAATAATGATTGAACAAAAAGTTAGGAAGCTGAGTGGGACATAGCTAAATGATAAAATCCCTTTTTTAGCCCAATTTAAATTTTTAATTAAATTATTTGTTGACTTTCCAAATGCTCTTTCCGGTCTTAAATAACAAATACCAGTTTGTTTGAAACCTACAAATGCTCTTATCCCTCGTAAAAAAACATCGCGTTCGGAAAATTTCAAAATCCAACTCACAACTTTTTTATCTATGAGGCTAAAATCTCCTGCATCTTTAGGAATATATACATATGAAAAATAACTAAAAATTCTATAAAATAATTTGTAGGCAATTTGCATGAAAAAAGAGGCTTCTCTCTTCACACGAATACCGAAAACCACATCGAAACCTTCCTTCCATTTTTCAATAAATTGAGGAATTATTTCAGGAGGATCTTGTAAATCACCATCCATCAAAATACATGAATTCATACGCGCTATTTTCATCCCACTCTGAAAAGCTGCTTGAGAACCAAAATTACGCGAATGTGTAATACCTATAACATTTGGATCTCTTGCTGATATATTTTTAATTACTTCTTCAGTATTATCAGGACTACCATCATTAACAAATATGATTTCATATTCAATATTCAATTGACTGAGAGTCTCCGTTAATCTTGCATACATCAATGGAATTGCTAAATTATCCTTATAACAAGCAATAATTATAGAAGTACTATATGCTTTATTTAGCACATATTTTTTAGATTTTTTTTCTAAGCTTTCCCAATTCTCTGAAGCTTTCAGCCAGTCAGCAGTTTTTAATAAACCTTGTTGTAAAGAAGTTTTGGGCTGCCAATTGAGTTTAAGTTTTGTTTTTTCTATATTTGCGAACCAATTCACGTTGTCCCAATGCCTACTTTCCGTATTTCCAAAAATAGGATCCGCTGGAATTGCAAATGCTGCTTTTGCTTCATATGCAATTTTTTCAATTGTCACTTCCTTGCCAAAGCCAATATTAAAGGATTCTCCATAAGAATCTTCTTCTAAATTCAATGCTGCAGATATAAAGGCATTACAGACATCATCGATATAAATAAAATCTCTTGAAATATTTTTATTTACAAATGGGGGGTATGAATTCTCAAGTGCCTTATGAACAATATTTGGAATCAAACGAGAAGGATCTTCCAAAGGACCATAAACGGAATACAATCTTAAATTTGCAATGGGGAGTTTTTTCTTTTTCCCATAAAATAATATGAGATTTGCACACGCTACTTTAGAAACAGCGTAATGACTATTTGGTAAAGGAAAATCATTTTCACAAGGCCCTGCTGAATTATCTCCATATTCAGACGAACTACCTGAATGAATATATGCAGAAAATTTGTTTTTCTCTAAATAATTTAGAATTCGAAGAGTTATTAAGAAATTTGTTTCATAAATAAGTTCAGGGTTATCTTCAAAATGATATGCTCCATAAGCAATACAATTAAAAATTGTCTGAGGCTGAATTTTTTCGAATAATTCATGTAAATTTTCATTTATTCGCAAATTAAAAATTAAAATATTTTCTTTATTTTCAACATCAGAGAGTCTCCATGGATTTTCCTTGCTAGAAGTGCCATATACATCATTTCTTAAAGCATTTATTTTTTTAAAAAGATTAGCGCCAATGAATCCACTTGCTCCTAAAATTAATATAGGTCCCCTCAATTTCATTAGATCTAACAAAATTTTTCCCCTTATTCGATTTCATTTATTCTAAAATATTCTCTAATGTTTTAGAATAGCAAGTTTGATTCATAGGAAGATAATGACAGGCAATTTGATCTTGCAATTGATACATATCTTTACCTTTAATAGTGTTACATATAATTGCATTTGGTTTATCAAAAGTTAATTGACTTACAGTTTTCATCGCATTGTCTAAATCAGAGAAGCAATGCCCATCTGTCTCAACAACATTCCAGCCAAAACATTCAATTTTTAACTTCAGAGGTTCTAATTCGAGGGTATCTGAAGTCCTTCCAAATCCTTGGATTTTATTACTATCAATAAGCCAAAATAAATTTGTTAATTTATGATGCGCTGCAAATAATGACGCTTCCCAAGTGCTTCCTTCATTTAATTCACCATCTGAAGTGATACAAAAAATTTTTCTTTTTATACCGGTGAATTTATCACTCAACGCTAAACCCGTAGCTAAAGAAAGACCATGTCCAAGACTTCCAGTTGCAAAGGGAATTTTTGTCAACTTATTTGCTGGGGGATGTGCTGCTAAATAAGTTCCATCCTTATAAAAAGTATTAATTTGTTCTTCGGAAAGATCACCAGATTCTGCAAGAGTTGCATATAGCGCTGCAGCAGCATGCCCTTTTGACAAAATAATTTCGTCATTTATGCTACTACACCAATGAAATTTGCAAATTGTCAAAATATCAGCACACGATAACGAAGAGCCGACATGTCCTGCATTTGCATTAAAGTACATTTTTAAAAATCGTTCTTTTATAGATATTGATATTTTTTTTAAATTAATAAAACTGTCTTCGCAATCAATTGGTACTACTTTTCGTGGGTGATCCAAACTCATATCTTTATTAAGCATAATATTATCCAGCTTCGGCTTAAAATTCCACACAAACTTTTTGGAGTCTTTTACGTAAAGGTAAGGTAGCAAGAATTATATTAAATATCAAATCATAATTCTTACAATCTTGCTATTTTTTTATGCATAATCATATATATCTCATTCTATTACGACATTTGCATTTTTAAATCTTGTATATATTTCTATCCATTTCAATACAAGAATATAGAACAATTTTATTTAAGAATAAACGTTTGTATAACATTGTATTATTTTTTTATATAATCAATATATTACACTATAAAAATATTGAAAAATTATAGGATATGATATACCTTTCTTAGGTGTAAATAACTTGTAAAATAAATTTAAACTGCTTCTGAAATTTGAATTTTATATAAATCAGATCAACTCATTTTTTTTTAAATACTGATTAATAATTTTAAATATTAATCAAAAATTACCCTTTAACTCACTTTTATAATCGCGGGAACCATAACTTTGCAATTGAATCATAAAAGTATTTCAAGAATAATTCATCTTGGAAGTATATTTGCATTGGATAATTCTCAAGCAGTTCATGGTTCTTATTTGCATTGTTCTTCTATGCGCGGAATTCCAAGATTAAGAACACAATTCAATAAGCCTGATGAAGTTAGAGTCTATTGCAGTAGAATAAATAAACAATGGAACTTTTTATCAGATGGTAATTTCAAAGTTCATGGAATCTGGAAAAGTCCAATAATAGGAACTTTCACCTATTTTTATTTTATCAATAATGGTGGAGAAAAAGAAATAAAAGATTAACAACGAACATATGTTAAAGAATTTGGACCAGATTTTATTTATGCCCAACCACACAATCCAGACACTATTTCTTGGCATCCTTTTGCTATTAATGATGAACTTATGGCATCTGGGAATATCATGTTTAGTGTAAGAGTTCTAGGTCGCTTATAAAATTCTCTTCACATGAGCTCCCTTTCCAGTTATTCAAAGTGACAGGGGAGCACTGGTGTCATACTAATGAGTGCTGTTAAACTCTACACTATTGTGAAACATTTTTTAATATTTCACATTTTTTTATGTTATTATAGCCACCTACGTGTCCCAGTTGCCTTGTCTATTGAATTCCTTTTTCTTCGAAAAAGTACCAACTAGAAATGAGAGTTATAAACAAGAAATTTATGAAATTTTTGTAATTAAATTTTAAAAATTTTATAAAATAAGAAAAGTAACAAATATTATTATCGCAGACCCGCATTTAAATGGAATTCTCAAATCTAATAAAGTTATTCTTTAATAAGAGCAAATGATAGAAATTCTCTTTTTAAAAATTATCATTAATTTAATAAAATATTTATAATAAAAAAATAATAACTCCACATTAATTTATATCATTATAAAATTAAATTAGTTATTTATTTGGTATAGTTATTGCTGAATAATAATTTGACTGGAACGGCTCAAGTAGACGATCTAAATTAAATTTATTTATTTCTAATTAATGTTACTTTTTCATTATTATTCATAAGATAAATTTAATAATTTAATAATTTTATCGAGGAGTTAAACTTGACATTTGGGGAATTTTTAGAAGAATTTGATATAAATAAAATCTATAATAAAAAAAGTGGAATAAATAAAATAAAATTACAACATTTTGTTTTATTATGCTTTATGTACTTTAAAACATATCCTAAAGAATTTAAAATAAGTAATTTTAATGATTTATCGAATAATTTTTTTTTTCCAAATTACATTGAAAATAAGATATTTGAAATATTTCTAGATGGTTATTCAAAGCAATCATACAATTCCATTTTAAGCAGAGTTTTAAATTTCATAAATATAAGTAACACAAATAATAAAACTATTATGAAATTTATATCAAAAAAAAATGAATTACAAAAAAATATTGAATATCATAATGATAAATTTGATTATAATTATACATTTGAAAACTCAATATTTAACCGATCATTTGACTCACTTTTAGCTGTTAATATAGTTCAAGACTATAACGATAAACTCCTTTTTATTTTAAATAAAATTATCAAAGAAGTGATTACTGAAAGCTTTACAAAAGCATCTCAAAAAACTGGATCAACTTTATATGGTGCATATGACTCTTTTTCTAAAAATCCGATTTTACAGACAACTACCCAAAAAATGACATTTATATTTAACTATATTTATTCACTTTCAAAAATTGATGAAAAATATAAAATAAGTTCCTCAAAAGAAATAGAAAAGCGTAGAGCAAGAGATAAAAAACCAGAAAATAAGATTTTAAAGAATATACCAGGGACTTTTAAAACTATTGGCCATGAAGATAAAAGAAGAAGTGCAATTCCTAAAAAAGTTTTGAATTTTAAAAATATTAGATACATTAACAATCAAAATTGGACTTCTGGAAAAAATGATTGGATATTAAAAGAAAATGAATACTATAAAAATCAAGAAAAATCAGGTAAATACTATATAGCTGGTTCGTCAGGCACAACTATAAATTTTGTATTATTTATATCAGATAAATGTGGTTTTTTATCTGAAGAAGAGAAAATTACTTTTTTACTAGGTATTATCTCTTATTTAGTTTTAGGTGGACATCACTCTTTAGATGAAGTTGCTCAAGCATTTTACTATGATATTGGACAAATTAAGCATTATGATTCTACATATAAGTTAATTCAAGAAAATAAAACAACTTTAGAATCGTTTGGCTCTATGATAAATCAAAATATAAATAAGACATATGAAATAACAAGCTTATTGAAAGTATTAATGGCTAAGAATAAATATTTTAAAAATACTCTTCAAACAACCCTAGATGACTTACTTGAGCATTTTTGCGACTATTATTCATCAGAAGAAAAAAAATCAAAGCAACTAAACTAAATTATCGAGAACTGTTTAAACCTAGGGAGTAAATTTTTTATAAAAATGAAAGTTCTCCCCTAGGATTTCCTATCCGTAGCTTCTAAGAAACGGTCCATTTGCCCCCTTGTTCAAATTGAAAAATGAACTTTTAATCCTCAAAAAAATCAGACTCTGTGCGACACTATTGAATCTGTGACAGCATATTCTGGAATTGGAATATTGCAATCAAGATAGTAGCTCTCAGAAATATTTAATACATCACAGATCACTAATTTTTTTGATTAAAATGCACCAGAAGTACCAATATTAATTAAAATATCTAGCTTAATTTTTCTATCCCATGAACTGTATTCATAAACTTTGCTTCTGAATCAACATAATCGACAATCTCTTTTTTACCATTTATAACCAGATATATATTATAATTATTTATAACTCCAGTATAATAATAATTACTTCTTGATAAATGACTCAATCTAGCAATTTCGCTCAATTTTAATTTAGATATAATCGATTCAGCTTCGCTTTGCAGAGAAACAATAATAAGAATATTTTTATTTGAGATTTTCTTAACAAAATATCATCATTTTTCAAAAAAATTTCAGTTAGTATAAAACAAATCTTTATATAAAAAAACCGAGAAGAATAATTTATTCTTCTCGGTTTTTTAAGTTCCACCAAATAAAATTCAATCAAAAGATATCTATTTAGTAAGATTAAGCGTTAACAGCTTCTACTTCAGCCTTTATTGCCTTAGGTTCTACGAACTCAATAAGAGCTCTTCTGGCATTGTCACCAGGGCGGAATCCAAGTTTTAAAATGCGTGTGTAGCCGCCTTTTCTTTCAGCATTTGCAGGAGCAACTTTAGTAAAAAGGTCACCTACAGATTTTTTGCTGTAAAGAGTCGCTGCAGCGCTTCTTCTGTTTGTAACATTATCAACACGCGCGAGAGCTACGAGAGGTTCTACAACCTTTCTTAATTCTTTTGCACGCTCAACAGTGGTCACCAATGTGCCATGTTCAACGAGTTGTGTTGCCAAACCACGAAGGAGAGCTTTACGCCCTGCGGAATCTCTGTTTAACTTTCTATGTGCCAAACGATGTCTCATGTTCTTCCATCCTTAAATATCAGACTTAAAGTCTTTCTCTTAATTTAGCGGGATCAAACCCTTCAATCTTCATGCCGAGGTGGAGTCCCATTTCAGCAAGAAGGTCTTTGATTTCATTCAAAGTTTTACGACCGAAATTCTTAGTTTTAAGCATTTCAGCTTCAGTTCTAATAACAAGTTCTCCGATATAACGGATACCCGCATTTTCTAGACAGTTAGCTGCTCTCACAGAAAGTTCGAGTTCGTCAACTGATTTATAGAGATTCTCATTCAAACGAGCATCCACTTGAACTGAATCGATCACTTGAACTTCATCATCAGCTTCTTGAAAATTGATAAAAATGGATAGCTGATCTTTAAGGATTTTAGCCGCATAAGCCAAAGCATCTTCAGAGGTCACAGCACCATTTGTGCTAATTTCTAAAATAAGCTTGTTAAAGTCAGAACGTTGACCAACACGTGTGTCGGCAACACTGAAGCTAACTCTTTTAACAGGTGAGAAAACAGCGTCTATTGGGATAACACCTAATGGCAAGCCATCCTTCACAGCGTCGCTTGTTAAATAACCTTTACCAGTTCTCACAGTAATTTCGGCACGAAACTTACCACCAGCTCCCACAGTACAAATAATGTGGTCAGGGTTTAAAATTCGTAATGAACCGTCTGAAATGATATCAGATCCTTTGACAACCTTTGGACCAACAACATCGATTACAGCGGTTTTTTCACCTTCTGTGTCGAGCCATACATCCAAAGCCTTCAAATTTAAAACAATCTCTGTTACATCTTCAGAAACGTCAGGGACTGTCGAAAACTCATGCTCTACTCCTTCAATGCGCAAACCTACAACAGCAGCACCCTGAAGAGAAGAAAGCAAAACACGACGCAATGCGTTACCTAACGTAGTCCCAAAACCACGCTCTAGAGGCTTAGCTATAAATCTCCCAAAAGCAGAAGAGATATCTTCTTTTTCAATAAACTGCGGCTTTAATAGCGCCTTCCAGTTGCTCTGCATTATTGACTCCGTCAACTTTTCCGTTTCGTATTTTGCCCCAAAGCACTCTTTGAGCTCTTACTAATAAAATAAAGCTCCACTACCACATTGCTCACGCACCGGAATTTGAACATCTTCTCGAGCTGGTCTTTGATGATGCTGCGCAAGTTGCCTTGAAGCACTTCTAGTACTTCCCACTTAAAACACTAAAGTTGGAAACCTAGCATAAGCCCATTGAACTAAACTAGAATTCCAAACAATTAGACATTAGAATGTGAAGCTCTATTAAAAATCATTCTGATTCGTTTTTCTAGAGCAGAGTCCGCTTTTTTGGCATTTCCTTCTTCCAAAGTACAATCAGAGTCAAAACGCTTTTAAATCGCATTTTAAGACCAATCTAAGCCTCTGAACGAAGAAAAAAGCACTCACGTACACTTTTCCTTAGTCAACGAAGAGTAGCAGTCATTAAACTCTACGACGTTTTGGAGGCCTGCAGCCATTGTGTGGCACAGGTGTCGCATCTTTAATGAGAGTTACTTTAATTCCTGTTGCAGAAATTGCACGGACAGCAGATTCTCTTCCAGAACCTGGGCCAGTAACAATCACTGAACAGCTTTTCATACCACAATCGATCGCTTTACGAGCAGCGTCTTCAGCAGCAACCTGAGCAGCAAAAGGGGTACTACGACGAGAACCCTTAAAGCCTTTGCTACCAGCACTTGACCAAGTAACAACGTCGCCATTTGCGTCTGCAAATGTAACGATTGTGTTGTTGAAACTTGCAGATACTGTAGCAATACCGGTTGGAACGTTACGTTTAACACGTTTCTTCTTTGATACTACCTTGTTCATTATCCATTACCTCACTCGGTCTTACTTCTTCTTGTTAGCCACAGTCTTTTTAGGACCCTTACGTGTACGCGCATTTGTTTTGGTTCTTTGCCCGCGAACAGGCAAGCCCTTACGATGACGTAGACCACGATAGCAACCTAAGTCCATTAGACGCTTAATATTGGACTGAACAAGACGACGCAAATCGCCTTCCACAGTGTGGTTTGTGTCAATAAGCTTTCTTATGGCGTTAATCTGATCGTCGCTGAGTTCTTGGGTACGAGTATCTCTATTTATAGATAACTGATCCAAAATCTTTTGAGAGGATTTACGACCAAGACCATGTATATACGTAAGCGAAATTTCGATACGCTTGTTACGCGGAATGTCAACGCCCGCAATTCGTGCCACAACTAACCTCCGATATTATTCTATTAACCTTGACGCTGCTTGTGCTTTTTATTTTCACAAATAACTCTTACTACACCAACACGACGAATTACTTTACACTTGTCACATATTGGTTTAACACTAGCTCTAACTTTCATTAGCATACTCCTAGTAAAAACTCACGAAAACGTAATTATTTAGCTCTATAAGTGATTCTAGCCCTAAATCTTCCATCTTTTGTTTTATCATTGGGATCTAGCAGGACTGTAACTCTATCACTGGGCAATATATTGATGCAATTCATTTTCATCTTTCCAGAGACATAGGCTAAAACCTTGAGACTATTTTCGAGTTCTACTATAAACAAATTGTTGGGTAGCTTTTCAGCGATTATCCCTTCCAACTCTACCTTCTTAGGCTTTTCATCACGTTCAGACATTTACAATCATACTCCAATGAGAACAAAGAGCGTTATTGGGTATCTCAAATTGCTGCTTAAATCAAGACCAATCTTCATTTTCTCATTAAAATTGATACAATTTCAGCATAAACAATTTCGGGAGACTTTAACCCATCAACAATACTTAATAATTTCCTATCCGCATAGTACGAGACTAAAGGAAAGGTTTCCTGCTGGTAAACAGTAAAGCGACGCCGTACTGTCTCAGGTTCATCATCCTTGCGACGGAACATTGAACCTAACTTGCCGCAACTCACACAAGAATACTTTGAGATATCTGTATGAGTCACAATAGAATCGACCTTGCCGCATGCAGAACAAGTCCATCTTCTTTCGAAACGCTCCACTAATTTTTCGAGATCAGCTGTCAGTGATAAAACTAGATCAACCTTGCTTGAAAATTTACTCAAAAGACTATCAAATTCTTTTGCTTGTGAAAGATTTCTTGGAATGCCATCCATCAAAACTATGTCGTTTTGAGTGAGTGTCATTGAGGACAGAGCATTTTCAAGACACAAAAACATCGACTTATCATCTATGAGATGGCCTGACTCAACAATACCTTTGACTTTCAACCCGAGTGCGGATTCGGATGCTATTTCTTGGCGTATGATTGCGCCTGTAGAAATATGCTTCACTCCCAAACGTGAACTGAGAAGAGAACACTGAGTCCCCTTACCAACGCCTGGAGGACCTAGAAAAATGATTACCTTCATTTACAATCCTGTTTCATAGCCTTGTATCATTTGCGGTATCTCGCGAATGAGAAGGGAAAATCAGAAAATCATATTTTTGAGTCGCAAGTTGTGCTCTCACTTGGCGAATAGCCTCAAGTGCAACACCCACAACAATCAAAAGAGAAGTTCCTCCAAAGGTCATTTGCTGAGAGAAGGTCCCACCAACGAGAGAAGGAACGACCACAATAAGATTCATGTAAACCGCTCCAGCAAACGTCAAACGAGAAACAACAGTATCAAGAGCCTCAGCAGTCTCACTCCCAGGACGAACTCCTGGAATATATGCGTTTTGTTTTTTTAGGTTTTCGGCTACATCATCGGATTTAAAGACGATAGATGCATAGAAAAATGAGAAAAAGAGACCTAAAATTACAAAGGCGGCATTATATAGCCAATGGCCTGGTAAAAAATCAGCGAGCCAAATATTCCCAGACGAATTTCCAAAACTTAAAAATGTTGCTGGTACAGCTAATAATGTGGATGCAAAAATTGCAGCCATAATACCAGCCATATTAACTTTCAACGGTAAGTGTGTTGACTGTGCAGACATCACTCTCTTGCCAACAAGACGCTTTGCATAGTGGATTGGAACTTTTCTATAGCTTTGCTCAAAAAATGTAACAGCAAAAACAAGAACAAGGGCAAATCCGATGATGCCAAGGGCACCCACAAACGCACCACTATTCTGCTTGACCATTTCAACAATTGTGCTTGCTGAAGACGGTAAATAAGCAACGATACCAGCAAAAATAAGAAGGCTTATGCCATTCCCAATGCCTTTATCAGTGATTTGCTCACCTAACCACATTACAAAACAGCTACCAGCTGCCATAAGTACACAAGACAAGAGCCTAAACGACAGACCAGGATCAAGAACTATCATTCCACCACCAGGACCACGGGAAGCTTCTAAACCTGCTGCTAAGAGATAACCTTGTACAAGCGCTAAAAGCACCGCAAGTGCCCGCGTTATACGAGTCATCTTCTGCCGACCAACACCACCATCTTTTTGCATTTGCTCCAATGCAGGAACAACCACTGTCATCAATTGAATGATAATGCTCGCAGATATGTAAGGCATAACTGCAAGGCTAAAAATGGAAAAGTGACTCAGAGCACCACCTGAAAACATATTGAATATCTTCAGCAGACCTGCGCCTTGCTGGCTTGCAAAGAGAGCAAGTTCTTTGGCATCGATACCTGGAATTGGAATGTGCACTCCAAATCGGAACACGAGAAGTGCTAACAATGTAAACAACAAACGCTTTACAAGGACATTATCTGTCCAGCCACTTCCCTGAGGCATCCCCTGCTTACTCCTCGATAGTTACACCTTTTGCCACTAGTTTTTCACGAGCTCCAGCGGACATAGCAAAATTTCTTACAGAACGAAGCTCTGCAGGAACATCTCCCATGGAGAGTAATTTTGCAATACCAGAGGCGTTAAAACCTTTGCCATCTAAAATGCCATTTTCAATATATTGGCTAGAATCTTTTAAATTTAAGGACTCTACCTCGATAGCGCACACGTTCTTGAACCCACGTTTTGGAATTCTACGGTAAAGAGGAGTTTGACCCCCTTCAAAACCAGGACGAATGCTTGAACCAGAACGAGCTGTTTGGCCTTTACCACCGCGTCCACCTGTTTTACCGAGTCCACTACCTGGGCCTCTGCCTAAACGGCGTCTATCTTTTCTTGCACCCGGATTTGGGCGAAGTTCTTCTATTCTCACGTTTTACTCCTTACTCAGCTGGCTCAACTCTGATAAACTGAATTACCTTGTTGACCTGGCCAAGGATTGGATTCACGTTTGGTAATACGCGTGAAGAACCAATCTTAGAAAGACCAAGTGAAACTAGGGTTTTGCGCTGTGATTCATTACGACCCGCAAAACTACGGAGCAATGTCACTTTAATATTTTTGGTTTCTATAGTTTTCATTTTTGAGAGACCCTTTTTACTTACGAGCTCTTAAGTATTCTTCGGTAGTCGAAAGCTGTTTGAGGCCCTTGAAGGCAGCCTTAACAACATTATGAGGATTACGACTTCCTTGAATTTTAGCCATGATATTAGGAATACCAGCAAGCTCTGCTACCGCACGCACTGAACTTCCGGCAACAATACCAGAACCTTCTGTTGCTGGACTCAAAAGAAGGTGGCTAGCACCAAATTTTGCGTTCACAACAAATGGAATAGTTTGCTTTTCCATTGGAACAGTAATAAGTGATTTTTTTGCTTGAGCTACTGCTTTTCTAACTGCTTCAGGAACTTCAGCAGCTTTTCCAAGACCATAACCAACTGTACCTTGGCGGTCACCAACAACAACAAGAGCTGAGAAGCTCATGCGTCTACCACCTTTAACAGTTTTTGATACGCGAGAAACGCTTACAACTCGATCTTCAAAGCGATCTTTCTTCTGCTCTTCTTTATTCATTTGCATTTTATGATCATCCTTACAAAGTCAAGTTCTTAGAATTGAAGACCAGCTTCACGAGCGGAGTCAGCAAGAACTTGAACACGCCCATGATACGTGAAACCGTTTCTATCAAACACAACAGAAGTTACGCCTGCGCTTTTTGCTCTCTCAGCAACAAGAGCACCAACTTTAACGGCCATTGTTTTGCCGCGAAGGCCAGTCGATTTAACATCTGCTTCAATAGAACTAGCACATGCAAGAACAACGCCTTTTGCATCATCTATAACTTGAGCCTGAATATGACGACTGCTTCTGAAAATACAAAGACGTGGCTTTGTTAAATCAGTTGAGCGACGGCGCCAGAAACGCATCTTACGCAATTGTCTAACTCGTCTACGATTAATAATACGATACATAAAATCTCCTGGTTTTCTGCTCACATACAGAAAACACTAAAAATAAGCAAGTTAATTATTTCTTACCTGCAGATTTACCAACCTTAGTTGCAATCACTTCGCCAGAATAACGAATACCCTTGCCTTGGTATGGTTCTGCTGGACGTACGGAACGTACTTTAGCAGCCATTTGACCAACAAGTTCTTTATCCACACCAGAAATGCTTACCTTACCAGCCTTGTCCACTTCGAAAGTGATTCCAGCAGGGGGATCGATATTCACAGGGTGAGAAAAACCAACAGTGAGATTCAATACTTTGCCAGCCATGTTTGCACGGTAGCCAGTTCCTTGAATTTCAAGGGATTTGCTGAAACCAGCAGATACACCTTGAACCATGTTGGAAAGAAGGGTTCTGTAAAGACCCCAGTATGCAGCACTGTTTTCACCAGTACTTGCAGAAACAACAACTTCGCTACCTTGCTGAGCGACAGAAACACGACCAAGGGTATCACGCTTCATGATCCCTTTTGGTCCATTCACTTCGAGAATAGTGCCGTTTAGTTTTACGGTTACTCCCGAAGGAATTTTAATTGGCTGCTTACCAACTCTTGACATAGAAGCCTCCTAAAAGTCCTCGAAAGTTACCAAATATACGCTAAAACTTCGCCGCCTACGCGTTCTTGACGAGCAGTTTTGCTTGTAAGAACACCTTTAGGAGTCGTAAGAATTGCGAAACCAAGACCACCACGAATTCTAGGAAGATCAGATACACCTTTGTACACACGGCAACCAGGCTTAGAAACGCGAGTCATTCCACGGATTGCTGGTAAACCAGCTTCTGTGTACTTCATTGCGATCTTAATTTTGCCTTGACCGTTATCCTTGATGAGACGGTACCCACGAATGAGTCCTTCTGCTTCCAAGATTTTTGTAATTTCAATTTTTATTGTGCTTGCAGGAACAGTTGTATACTTAAGTCCTGCATTTGTAGCATTACGGATACGTGTTAACATATCAGCAATTGGATCAGTAACGTACATTTTTATTCACCTCACCAACTAGCCTTGACCATTCCAGGAATTTGACCGGAAAGGGCGTTTTTACGTAAGCAAATACGACATAAACCAAAATCTCTGTAATATGCGCGAGGACGACCGCATTGATTGCAGCGGTTGTGCTGACGCGTAGAAAATTTGGCTTTTTTATTTGCCTTATTAATCATAGCTAAACGAGCCACAGCTTCCCCTTTTACTTTCTAAACGGCATATCAAGGAGAGTAAGAAGTTCACGCGCTTCTTCATCTGTTTTCGCAGATGTCACAATTGTGATACTCAAACCACGAGTTTTATCTACTTTATCCGCTTCGATTTCTGGAAAGATAATCTGTTCGCGGATGCCAAGAGAATAATTACCACGACCATCAAAACTATTTGACGAAACACCACGGAAGTCACGTACGCGAGGTAGCGCCACCGAAACGAGCTTGTCATAGAATTCAAACATGCGCTCTTTGCGAAGAGTAACAGAAGCGCCAATTGGCATTCCTGCGCGAAGTTTAAATGTCGCAATAGATTTTTTAGCACGAGTAATTACAGACTTTTGGCCAGTAATTAATTCAAGCTCAGCAGCAGCTGCTTCGAGAGCTTTAATATTCTGAGTAGCTTCGCCTTGGCAGGTATTGACAACGATTTTTACGATCTTAGGAAGCTCCATAACATTCTTTTCGGAATGACGCTTTTTAAGTTCTGGTAAAACTTTGTCGTTGAACTTTGCCATGAATCTTGGTTTTACACCTTTTGAGTGCTCACCGCGAACCACTACTGCGCCGTAATCAGCGCCTTTTTTTCCAGTAGGTTTTTTACCTGCCTGATTTTTTTCGCTTGCCATGGATTATAGAACCTCCGGAGCCAAGCTGATAATCTTGCCACAATTACGTTGTCTTAATTCACGAGCGATTGGTCCGAAAATACGGGTACCAACTGGCTCCTTTTCATTTTTGACAATTTTTACAAGAACAGCAGCATTTTCATCAAAACGAATTCGAGACCCATCAGCTCTCGAAACTTCTTTCTTACAACGAACCACAATTGCCTTGTGTACTTCGCCTTTCTTAACACGCCCACCAGGCACAGCATCCCGTACGGAGACTACAATCAAATCACCAACACGTGCATAACGGCGGAAAGAACCACCCATAACACGAATGACATTGAGAGTACGCGCCCCGCTATTATCGGCTGCTACCAGGATAGATTCTGGCTGAATCACGATACACCCCATTAAATGAGAAAGAAAATAGAAACTATCTTACAATGTTGCTATCTTAGCGACTAACAACAGAAACAATTTTCCAAGATTTACTCTTAGAAACACGACTGCATGGCAAAATATCAACATCTTTGCCAACAACTACATCTGCAATTCCGGATGTATCTGCAAAAACAGATGTGTGTAAGTGAAGGCGTTTGCCGTATGTTCCGTTAGGAACAACACGTGGAACTTCCACTTTTACTGTCTTTGTGTCTTTTGAAACCGCAACAACACGACCTCTGATAGGATTTTTTGTGATTTTTGCATTTTCCATGATATTACCCCAATTATTTAGCGGATTGTGCTTTTTTACGAGAAACGATTTTAAGATCTCTTCTCAGCCCTGCAATACCACCCGCATTCGAAATGAGAGCAGGATCCATGGAAACTCTAAACTTCACGAGCTCTTTAACAAGCTCTGTGTGCTTAGTGGATGCATCACTTGAATTCAAATCAGCAAACTTTTTTTGTTTTTTCATTGATTTTCCCAAACCTTATCACTTCTGCTCATCATACGAGTTTTGAATGGAAGCTTAGCCGCAGCCAGCTCGAAAGCCTCTTGAGCAAGGTTTGCTGGAACGCCCTGAATTTCAAAAATAACTCGACCGGAGCGAATAGGACAAACCCAACGATCCAAACCACCTTTACCAGAACCCATACGTGTTTCAGCAGGTTTCTTAGTGATTGGCTTATCTGGAAACACACGAATCCAAACCTTTCCACCACGCTTTATGTGGCGAGTCAAGGCAATTCGACTTGCTTCGATCTGACGAGCTTCAAGTTTCCCTGGTTCTACAGCCTGAAGAGCAAAATCTCCAAAATCTACGCTATTGCAGCGGTCTGCAATACCTTTGATACGACCTTTGTGAGATTTACGAAACTTTACTTTTTTTGGAGCTAACATATTCTAATTACTCCTCATTGCGCAAATTCTTGGTATTAACAGCAGAGCTAGCTGATTTCCCAAAAACTTCACCCTTAAATAACCAAACCTTAACCCCAATGAGACCATAGGTTGTCAACGCTTCAGAAGTGCCATAGTCGATGTCTGCACGAAGAGTATGGAGAGGAACACGTCCTTCCATATACCATTCTGTACGAGCCATTTCAGCTCCATTCAGACGACCTGCTACGCGAATCTTGATACCTTTTCCGCCAGCTTTCATAGCTTGTTGCATAACCTTCTTCATAGCTCTTCTGAAGGAAACGCGTTTTTCAAGCTGTTGAGCAACGTTAAATGCAGCGAGTTGCGCATTTGTATCAGGACTTTTTACTTCAAAAACATCAACTTTGATATTCTTGTCGTTCGTTTTAAGAACTGTTCTTACTTCGTCACGAAGAAGCTCAATTCCCTTACCTTGCTTGCCAATAAGTTTACCAGGTTTAGCTGTGTAAACTTTAACAACTACTTGTTTAGCAGCGCGTTCGATTTCAACACGAGCGACGCCTGCTTCTGAATATTTTTTTGAGATGAACTTGCGAACATTCAAGTCTTCATTAAGATTTTTTGCGAATTCGCGCTTACTAAACCAGCGAGAATCCCAAGTCTTGTTGATTCCAAGTCTCAAACCAATTGGATGTACTTTCTGACCCACTGCTGTACCCTCTGTTAATTAAGTTTAAGACGAATAGTTAAGTGCGACGTCTTTTTAAGAATTAGCGTTGCACGTCCTTGAGCACGTGGCATAAACATGCGACGGCGTGGACCTTCATTCACTACAAAATCACTAATTACAGTGTTTACAGCGCTATTTTCAGGAAGCTGAGCCAACGCAGAGCGGATAAGCTTTACGGCAGCAACAGAACCAGAGCGTCTTTCAACAGAAAGGATTGCTATAGCCTGTGGAACAGTTTTGCCAATAATCATTGGCCTTAACAATCTAGCTTTACGTGCAGTACACTTTGCAGCATAGTGTGTTGCTTTTGCGTCCATAACTTACCTCTTACTTTTTCTTAGCGGCTTTTTTATCCGCACCATGACCATGGAAAGTACGAGTTGGCGCAAACTCACCAAGCTTGTGTCCTACCATGTTTTCGTTCACATAAACTGGAACGAATTTCTTTCCATTGTGAACTGCAAAAGTTAATCCAACAAAATCAGGAAGAATTGTTGAACGGCGACTCCAAGTTTTAATAACCTTAGCGGCACCTTTGTTCTTTTCTGCTGCTTTGAACAGATAGGAGTCAACAAAAGGACCCTTTTTCAACGAACGTGGCATGCTTTTACCTCTTAACCAATTCGAAAATTATTTCTTACGACGGCTTACGATAAACTTATCGCTCGGTTTAACCTTGCGAGTTTTATAACCCTTAGACAATTGACCCCATGGAGAACATGGATGACGACCACCACTTGTACGGCCTTCACCACCACCCATTGGATGGTCTACAGGGTTCATAGCGACACCACGAACAGTTGGGCGAACACCTTTCCAACGATTACGGCCAGCTTTACCAAGGGATACATTCATATGATCCGCATTGGAAACGGTACCGATAGTCGCATAGCAATCTTCAGGTATAAGACGAAGTTCCCCAGATGGCATACGGATTTGAGCATATTGCTCAACGCGACCAACTAAAGTTGCAGAAGCGCCCGCACTACGAACAAGCTTTGCACCTGCCCCAGGACGCATTTCAATACTGTGAACAACCGTACCCGCTGGAATTTTCTTGAGCGGAAGACTGTTGCCAGCTTTGATATCTGCTTCGCCTGAAGCGATAACTTTTGTACCAACCTTAACACCGTCAGTTGCGAGAGCGTAGCGACGATCTCCATCAACGAACTTAATTAAGGAAATAAATGCAGTACGATTTGGATCGTACTCGACAGAAGTTACTACACCTTCGACGTCTTTACGAGATCTTTTCCAATCGATAACACGGTATTTTACCTTATTACCACCGCCATGATGGCGAACAGTAATACGGCCGTTGTTATTACGACCAGCCTTACGAGGCTTTGCAGCCAAGAGAGGCTTGTAAGGAGTATCAGTCGTAAGAACTTCTCTGTAGTTAATATAACTCTGTGTTCTTGTTGTGGCCGTATATGGCCTTAATTGTCTGATTCCCATTTTCCTCATCCTTGCGCGATAATTCGAGGATTTTTCCGCGCACTAAAAAAACACCAACAAAACCGAAGAAGCTTATTCTGCAGCAGCATCAGCTGGAGCGGCTACGACTGGAGCTGGAAGCTCTTGACCATCTTTAAGACGAATGAACGCCTTCTTGATGTTAGGAAGCTTAACTTCAACAGCACCACTTTTTTTAGAACGAGCTTTACGAACAACTCTTCCACGTAAAATAGAAGTATTTACATCTACAACGTCAACACCAAAAACATCTTTAACAGCTGCTTTGATATCTGCTTTTGTAGCTTTAAGATCAACTTTAAGTGTGTAAACCTTACTTTCTAAAAGACCGTATGATTTTTCGCTTAAAATTGAACCTTTAATAACATAATCTGAACGCATGTTCATTTCCTTTCTTCAAAATTCAGTCTGCAAGTCTTGATTCAAGAACTTTGAACGCTTCTGGACTTGCAACAAGACTGCGCGCTTGAAGAACAGTGAATGCATTCACTTGCTCTGGGCTCACAAGGTGCACGCCGCGAATGTTGCGAAGAGCACGGATTGTGTTTTCACTTGGATTACTAAGGCAAACCAAAGTATTCCCTGTGAAATCAGCAACGCTTTTTAATACAGTTGCTGCGTCTTTTGTTTTTCCACTTGCGAAATCAAGTGCGCCAACGAAAACTTTACCAGATTTAACACGCTCAGAAATTGCAATTCCAAGAGCCACGCGACTCATTTTTAATGGAATCGCTTGACGATAGTCACGTGCTTTAGGTCCATGAGCTACACCACCACCAACATGGAGTGGAGCAACGAAAGAACCGCGACGCGCGCTACCTGTTTTCTTTTGCTTATATGGCTTTTTACCAGTTGACTTAACCATCGCGCGTGTTTTCACGCCAACAGTACCTTGTCTTTGGTTGGCTCTGTAAGCCTTAACAACTTGCCAGAGAGTGCCTTTATTACGGTCAGCGTAGCTAACCAAACTCTCTGGAAGGTTTTCTATTTTAGACAACATTTTGCTATCCCTTCCCAAAACTTAAATTTAAACAAATACCATACCGCCGCGTGCACCAGGAACACCGCCTACGACAGCCATAATTGACTCTTCATGAGACCAGTAAGCAACCTGAACATTGCGGAGAGTTACTTGTACATTACCGTCTTGGCCTGGCATTTTTTTGCCTTTCATAACGCGACCAGGTTCAGTACGCATACCGATAGAACCAGGAGATCTATGAAAACGGCTACCATGACTTGCAGGACCGCCTCCAAAACCATGACGAGTCATAGCGTCTTGAAAACCGCGACCTTTTGAAAAGCCAGTAATTTTTAATTTTTGTCCGACAGTGAGAGAAGGAGCTTTAAGAGGTGAGCCTACTTCAAATTCAGCAGGATTTTCTACAACCCATCCACGAACCAGTTTATTCTTGTGACCAGTTTCGTATTCAACAACGACAACGACTTGGCCATTCGCCAATTTCTCGTGTCTTACAACCTTAGCTGGCTGCATTTTTAATACAGTTACGCCTTGAGCTGCGCCAATCTGCGTAAATGCACTAGTCATGCCAACTTTGCTAAAAGCATAACGTACCATATGACTTTAACTCCTGCTGGATGCGATAAATCACAGCGCCAGCTTGTTGTTAAAACTTTCTAACACAAAGTCAGAAAGTATAATTAAATAAATCAATAAAAATCGATAATTAGTAAAGATTGATCTCTACATCAACACCAGCTGCGAGGTCGAGCTTCATAAGGCCATCAACAGTTTGTTGTTTTGGCTCGAGAAGGTCGATCAAACGACGGTGCGTGCGGATTTCGAACTGCTCACGAGACTTTTTGTCTACGTGAGGAGATCTCAACACTGTATAACGATTAATAATTGTTGGCATTGGAACAGGACCAGCTATTTTAGCCCCTGTGCCTTTTGCCTTGTTAATAATTTGAGCTACGCTCTGGTCAACCAGAGATACATCATAGCCCTTGAGACGAATACGGATTTTTTGGCTTTCCATTGAATTACACTCCAAACCGTTGGGCGTCGATTCGTAACGTAGAACGACGCCCACTGTCAAGCAAAATTTATAAAATTTAAGCAATATCTAAACATACCGAACAGGTTAAAATTGCTTATCTCATTTGGTGATGCGAACCTGTCCCAAGGCGTGCAACAACTTGTGGAATAGAAGCCTCAATAATGGCTTCCGCATCGAGACTCTGACCTTCAACAAACATATCGAGATTGTTGTAGTAGTTCACACCTGTTCCAGCAGGAATCAAACGACCCATGATGACATTTTCTTTGAGGCCACGCAAAAGATCTTTGCGTCCAGCAAGAGCTGCTTCTGTAAGCACTCTTGTTGTCTCTTGGAAGGATGCCGCTGAGATAAATGATTCTGTTGAAGATGCTGCTCTCGCAATACCTAGAAGAAGAGGTTCAGCTGTTGCTGGACGCGCTCCTCTTTGCATAGCAAGTTCGTTTTGCTCTTCAAAAGTCCATTTTTCGATCTGCGCTGCAGGTAAAAATTCAGTATCCCCTGGATCCTTAATACGAACACGACGGAGCATTTGCTTAACGATAATTTCAATATGCTTATCGTCGATGTTCACACCTTGCAGCTTATAAACTGCTTGGATTTCAGAAACAAGGTAACTTGCCAAGGCTTTTTCACCAAGAACTTTTAAGATGTCATGTGGGTTCAATGGACCGTCAACAAGAGGTTCACCCGCACGAATAAAGTCGCCTTCGGTGACAACAACGTGGCGTCCCTTTGGAATGAGATACTCACGGCTGTCTCCGCCACCCATTTCTGGATTGACGACAACACGTCTTTTCCCTTTGATATCTGCACCAAAGGAAACAAAACCATCAATTTCAGAGATAATCGCGAAGGTTCTGCGTTTCTGAGCAAGGAAGAGCTCAGCAACGCGTGGAAGACCACCGGTAATATCTTTTGTTTTTGCCTGTTCACGAGGAATTTTAGCAAGAACATCACCAGGATAAACCATATCCCCATCTGCAAACATGATAGTCGCACCACTTGGAAGTGGATAACGAGCATCACGGGTGTCAGTGATTCGAATCGCAGTGCCAGAAGAATCGGTGACAACGATTGCAGGTTTGATCTTTGTGTCTTTGTTTTCGATAACAACACGACGGGTCAAACCAGTAACTTCGTCAGTACGCTCTTCAACAGATACACCTTCAAAAAGGTCTTGGAACTTAACTTTACCAGGAACTTCGGAAACGATGACAACAGAGTGCGGATCCCATTCAATAAGCATGGTACCAACTTTTACACTTGCTCCATCTTTTACAAAGACTTTAGAACCATATGGAATAGAATGGCGGTCACGTTCAATACCATCAAGGTCATAAACAATAACTTCACCATTACGGCCCATTGCAGTGTCCCATTCAGCACGCCCTTTGACGAGGCTGACATTGGAAAGCTGAACAGTACCCTCTGCCTTCGCTTCATATGAAGAAGCTTGGGATTGGGTTGTCGCAGTACCACCGGAGTGGAACGTACGCATTGTCAACTGAGTTCCAGGCTCACCAATAGACTGAGCTGCAATAACACCAACCGCTTCACCTACGTTCACGAGATTACCTGTCGCAAGGTCACGACCGTAGCATTTTGCACAAACACCACGACGGGTACGACAAGTTAAGACAGAACGCACATAAACACGGTCAATTTTAGCCTGATCGAGGCGGATAACCGCTTCTTCATTGATTTCTTCGTTTGCTTTGACAATCACTTCGCCGGTTGCACGGTTCTTGATGTCGTAAAGCGATGTTCTTCCAAGCGTACGATTTCCAACGCGTTGGATAACTTCTCCACCTTCAACTACAGAAGTGATTTCAACTCCATCGAGAGTTCCACAATCTGTTTCAGAAATGATGGTATCTTGTGCAACATCCACTAACTGACGTGTGAGGTAACCTGAAGAAGCTGTTTTAAGAGCTGTATCGGCAAGACCCTTACGCGCACCGTGTGTGTTGATGAAGTACTGAAGAATTGTGAATCCTTCACGCAAGTTGGAAGTCACAGGAGTTTCAATAATCTCACCTGTTGCTTTCGCAACGAGACCCTTCATCCCAGCGAGCTGACGCATCTGTTGCTTGGAACCACGGGCTCCAGAGTCGGCCATCATGTAAAGAGAGTTAAAGGATTGAATTCTAACTTCTTCACCTTTTTGGTTGACTGCTTTTTGCGTTTCAAGCTGCTTCAACATTTTTACGGTAATTTCGTCCTGAACACGTGACCAGATATCAATTACTTTATTGTGGCGTTCACCTTCCGTAATAAGACCTTCTGCGTATTGTTCACGAACTTCTTTAACTTCACCATAAGCTTCATCCAAGAGTTTTGTCTTCTCTTTTGGAATCATCATGTCTTTAATTGCGATAGAAATACCTGACTCTGTTGCATAACGATAACCTAATTCACGCAATGCATCGGCTAGGAGAACAGTCTCCTTTGCTCCGCAAAGACGGTAGGTGTCGTTTACAAGCACAGCCAAAGCCTTTTGATCGAGGGCTTTGTTGTACTTTTTAAAGAAAGGCACTTTGTCTGGAATCACTTCTCTTAAGAGGCAACGACCCACTGTGGTTTGTACAAGCTCTTTGTCACCTTGGTGCTCACGCACAAAAATACGGGTGTGAAGCTCAACAAAACCGTGATCATAGGCAACACGAACTTCTTCAAGACTGGAGAATTTCATGCTGTCGCCACGTAGAGTGATATTTTCACGTGTCAAATAGTAAAGACCAAGAACGATGTCTTTACGTGGCTCAATAATAGGCGTTCCGTGCTGAGGAGACAAAATGTTATTTGTCGACATCATAAGCACGCGCGCTTCTATTTGAGCTTCAAGACTGAGCGGAACGTGAACACACATCGTGTCACCGTCAAAGTCCGCGTTAAACGCTTGGCACACCAATGGATGAAGCTGAATAGCTTTACCTTCGATGAGCACAGGTTCGAACGCCTGGATACCAAGGCGGTGCAATGTTGGCGCACGGTTCAAAAGAACAGGGTGTTCTTTTGTACATTCTTCAAGGAGATCCCATACTTCTGGACGTTCCTTTTCCACCATTTTCTTTGCACTTTTAATAGTTGAAACATAGCCTCTTTCTTCAAGTTTGTTGAAGAGGAAAGGTTTGAACATTTCAAGAGCCATAAGCTTAGGCAGACCGCATTGGTGTAAGCGCAATTCTGGGCCAGCCACAATTACGGAACGACCTGAGTAGTCCACGCGCTTACCGAGCAAGTTTTGACGGAAACGACCGCCTTTCCCTTTCAACATATCGGAGAGGGAACGGAGTGGACGCTTGTTAGGACCCGTGAAGACTTTTCCACGGCGACCGTTGTCAAAGAGGGCATCGATAGCTTCTTGAAGCATACGTTTTTCGTTGCGCACGATAATTTCGGGCGCATTGAGCTCGATCAAACGAAGCAAGCGATTGTTACGGTTGATCACACGACGGTATAAGTCGTTGAGGTCAGAAGTCGCAAAACGACCACCATCCAGTGGTACAAGCGGACGCAGGTCCGGAGGCAACACAGGAATAACGGACAACATCATCCACTCAGGACGGTTGTCACTCATAGTGAACGCTCCCACAACCTTCAGCCTTTTGATAAGCTTTTTGCTTTGGGCGTCGGAGGTTGTGTTCAATAGAGATTCTTTGAGATGCTCAGCAAGCTCGAAGACATCTACGGATTGAAGCATTTCAAGAAGCGCATCGGCACCAATACCAACACGGAAAGCATTGTTTCCGAGTTCACGTACTTTTGCAGCAAAACGATCTTCTGAAATGAGCTCATGTTTTTTAAGATCGGAAGTTCCTGGATCGAGCACGATGTAAGATTCGCAATAAAGAACTTTTTCAAGATCTTTAAGCGAGATATCTACTACGCAGCCAATACGGGAAGGTAAACTTTTTAAGAACCAAATGTGCGCAACAGGGCTGGCCAAGTTGATGTGACCGAGTCTTTCGCGGCGCACTTTGCTTTCAATAACTTCCACGCCGCACTTTTCACAGACGGTTCCGCGGTGTTTTTTACGTTTGTATTTTCCACAAATACATTCGAAGTCACGAACGGGTCCGAAGATTTTTCCGCAGAAAAGTCCGTCACGTTCAGGCTTGAATGTTCTGTAGTTGATTGTTTCAGGTTTTTTAACTTCACCATAAGACCAACTTCTGATGCGCTCAGGAGAAGCTAAACCAATTTTTACTGCACTAAAATTCAAAGGATCTACAGGTTTTTCGAAGAAACTGTAAACATCTTTGGTACCTTCATTCATACTCATGCTTAAACTCCTTCGACTTTATTGGATTTCGCGCACATCACGTTGCAAGTCATCGAGACTGATTTCACTTTCATCGCGAATGAGGCTGACATCCAACGCAAGCGATTGCATTTCTTTGATAAGAACATTGAAGGATTCTGGTAAACCAGGAAGCATCATGTTCTCACCCTTAACAACAGCTTCATACATTTTTGTACGACCTGCGATATCGTCAGATTTAACAGTGAGGAATTCCTGAAGGGTGTATGCTGCACCATAGGCTTCCATCGCCCACACTTCCATTTCCCCAAGACGTTGACCACCGAACTGTGCTTTACCGCCAAGAGGTTGTTGTGTAACAAGGCTGTAAGGCCCAATGGAACGCGCATGGATTTTCTCATCTACCAAGTGGTGGAGTCGGAGAACATACATAACACCAACTGTAACTTGACGATTGAATTTCTCACCGGTTCTTCCGTCGTAAAGTGTAACTTGTCCAGATCTGTCGAGATCTGCGAGTTCGAGATATTTGAAAATCTCTTCTTCTACAGCACCGTCAAACACTGGGTTTGAGAGAGTGACGCCTTCTTTATACTTGCGCACAAATTGGCGAAGTTCGTCGTTTGAGCATGTTTTAACAAACTCATGAACAGAAGGATCATCCCAAACCTTGCAGATATACTCTTCAAGTTCATGACGAGGAGCTGCTTTGTCGAGCATCTCATTGATTTTAATACCAATTCCACGTGCTGCCCAACCAAAGTGCGTTTCCATAATCTGACCGATGTTCATACGCGATGGAACCCCGAGCGGACTGAGAACGATATCTACTGGCTGTCCATTGTCGAGGAATGGCATGTCTTCGATAGGAACAATTTTTGAAATAACACCCTTGTTACCATGGCGACCCGCGAGCTTATCACCCACTTGCAGACGACGTTTGATTGCAACGTAGACTTTAACCATTTTGATAACGCCTGGTGGCAATTCGTCACCACGTTTTGCACGGGCGATTTGGGTTTCTGTCATTTCACGAACGAGAGCAATTTTCTCATTCATAGATTTTTTGATTTTTGCCAGAAGTGCGCTCTTGTCAGAGCTGATAACTTCTAGGGCTTTGATTTGTTCAATAGATAAATCAGCTAAGACTTCTTTTGTGAGTTTTTCACCAGAAGTGACTTTAAGGACACCGCTTTCATTTTTAACTTCAATGCTGACCGCAGCTGTTTCGCCTGCAATGAGATCTTCAAGTTTTTCAGCAGTGGACTTACGGATGATTTGAATACGATCGCGTTCATCTTTTTTGAGTTTAGCAATTTCTTGCTCTTGAACCTGGATCATACGGCTATCGAGTTCAGCACCTTCACGCGAAAATACTTTTGCTCCAATAACAGTTCCTTGTACTCCTGGTGGAACACGAAGGGATGTGTCACGCACATCGGCTGCTTTTTCGCCGAAAATTGCGCGGAGAAGTTTTTCTTCTGGAGTGAGTTGTGTTTCTGCTTTTGGAGTGAGTTTACCAACGAGTATATCGCCAGGTTTCACTTCAGCTCCCACACGTACAACACCGGCATCGTCGAGATCTTTTAGGGATTCGTCGCTGACGTTTGGAATATCGGAAGTGATTTCTTCTTTTCCAAGTTTGGTGTCACGGCTGATACATTCAAATTCTTGAATATAAACAGAGGTATATAAATCTTCACGCACAATGCGTTCGGACACAACAATACCGTCTTCGTAGTTGTAACCATTCCATGGAAGGAATGCGACAACGACGTTTTGGCCAAGAGCGAGTTCGCCCATTTCCGTTGCAAAACCATCTGCAATGATGTCATTACGCTCAACTTTATCACCAACTTTTACAATTGGTTTTTGGTTAACACAGGTATCAACGTTAGAACGGGTAAACTTGATGAGCGTGTAAATATCAACTTCAGAAGCCACTTCTGTGATGTCTGAGGAAGCTTCATTGGTTTTAATAACAACGCGTTCTGCATCCACGGCAATAACTGTACCCGCACGGCGAGCAACCACAGTCACACCTGAGTCAGCAGCCACAGTACGTTCCATACCTGTCCCAACAAGTGGCGCTTTGGTTCTCAACAATGGAAGACCTTGGCGTTGCATGTTGGCACCCATGAGGGCACGGTGGGCGTCGTCATTTTGTAGGAATGGAATAAGAGATGCAGCAACCGAAACCGCTTGGTTCGTTGCAACGTCCATTAAGTCAACTTCTTCAGCAGAATAGATGTTAGTTTCACCTGAACTGCGCGCGTTCAAGAGATCATCTGCTTTGATTTTGTTTTCTTTATCAAGATGCATATACGCTTGTGCAATAACGTGATCACGCCATTCATCGGTTGATGAATAATAGCGCACGTCATCAACCGGTAAACGGTCAACCACAGAGCGATAAGGAGTTTCGATAAAGCCATATTTGTTTACTTGAGCAAAGGACGCAAGCGAAACGATAAGACCAATGTTTGGACCTTCAGGCGTTTCAATTGGGCAGATGCGTCCGTAATGTGTTGGGTGTACGTCACGCACTTCGAAGCCAGCTCTTTCACGGGAAAGACCACCAGGCCCAAGGGCAGAAAGACGACGTTTGTGGTAAACCTCTGCGAGAGGGTTTGTCTGATCCATAAACTGACTTAACTGTGAAGAACCAAAGAATTCTTTCACAACAGCAGTCACAGGTTTCGCATTGACAAGGTCATGCGGCATAAGGCTGTCAAGGTCTTGGAGTTGAAGACGTTCTTTAATAGCTCTCTCAATGCGAGTTAAACCAATGCGATATTGATTTTCAAGAAGCTCACCCACAGCACGCACACGACGGTTACCAAGGTGGTCAATATCGTCCACTTTGATTTTACCGCTGCGTACATCGAGGAGGCGCTTAACTGAACCGATGATATCTTCACGGGTTAATGTGCGATAATCGATATCAATTTCGAGATCGAGTTTTTCATTTAATTTGAGACGACCAACACGGGAGAGGTCATAGCGATCTTTTTCAAAAAAGAGATTTTGGAAAAGATTACTTGCATTTTCAAGTGTGGGTGGATCACCTGGACGCATTCTGCGATAAATTTCGAGCAACGCTTCTTCTGTATTGGCTGTTTTGTCAACCATAAGCGTGTCACGGAAAGAAGAGTCCACGTTGAGATCATCAATAAAGAGGATTTCAAACGAAGAGATTCCTTTGAGGACAATTGCTTCGAGAATTTTTTCTGAAATGTCCGTGTTGATTGGGAATAGAACTTCACCGGTGTCATCGTCGATGATGTCACGGCCAATGATTTTCCCAATGATTTCTTCGCGTGGGAATTGAAGTTCTTCAACACCAGCTGCTTTAAGTTGTTTAATATGTAAAGCGGAAATTTTACGGTTGCGTTTAACGAGTGTGTTACTTGGATTTTTAGGATCCATAATATCACTGGAAGCTCTTTGTCCACGCAAACGATCTAGGTTTACTTTACGGAAATACTGACCATCACGAATAACGACAGTCTCGCATTCGTAGAACTTGCCAAGCAATTCTTCCGTTGTATAACCAAGCGCCTTTAAGAGCACAGTTGCAGGCATTTTTCTGCGACGATCTATGCGGCAATAAAGGATATCTTTTGTATCGAATTCGAAATCGAGCCATGAACCACGGTAAGGAATAATACGTGCATTGTATAAAAACTTACCAGAGGAAAGAGTTTTTCCTTTGTCATGATCGAAGAAAACACCGGGAGAGCGGTGTAGCTGAGAAACCACAACACGTTCTGTACCGTTAATAATAAAGGTACCGTTTTGTGTCATAAGTGGGATTTCGCCAAAATAAACTTCTTGCTCTTTAAATCCACGGATGGATTTAACGCCTGTTTCATGGTCAACATCCCAAATAATGAGACGGATTAAGACCTTAACAGGTGCAGCGTAAGTCATGCCCTTTGACCGGCATTCCTCGACAGTGTACTTTGGTTCATCAAGTGAGTAACTGACGAATTCAACAGAAGCTGTTGCATCAAAATCTTGAACGGGAAATACGCTTTTGAAAACACCTTGAAGACCAGCTTCAATACGATTTTCAGCGGAATCAGTACCTTGCAAGAATTCTGCGTACGACTTCTTTTGAATGTCAATTAGATTGGGCATACCAATAATAGGTTTGACTTTTGCAAAAGTGCGGCGGTGACGGACAAAGCTAGATGCCAAGTTGGCCATATGAAATCCTCTGCATGAGAAAGAAAGGATACAAATATAATAAATTGTGCAAAAAATAGGAAATGCGTCCTTTTGACATACCATAAGGAAGCAAAGCACACAATATTTGCACAATAGCAAAAGTCAAGCTAAAGAACGCATGTTCAATAGCTTGACTCTAAACAAACTAAACTCGGTAAAGAGTCTTGTTTATTATTTAACTTCAACAGTTGCGCCAACTGCTGTGAGTTTCTTTTTAATTTCTTCAGATTCAGCTTTAGTAACGCCAGCTTTAAGAGATTTTGGCGCGCCTTCAACGAGATCTTTAGCTTCTTTAAGACCAAGACCAGTGATAGCACGAACTTCCTTAATAACGTCAAGCTTTTTGTCGCCAGCTGCTTTAAGAACAACTTCGAATTCAGTTTGTTCAGCTGCTGCTGCTGCTGCAGGAGCTGCTGCCATCATAGCAACAGGAGCTGCTGCAGATACGCCAAATTTGTCTTCGAGTTCTTTAACAAGCTCAGCAGCTTGAATAAGAGTGAGGTTTTCGATGTAGGAAATGAATTGTTCTTTAGTAATAGACATTGTAAAGCCCTTATAAATTTTCTAGTTTCAAAAGCGAAACTAATAGATTAAACACAAAATTAAAACACAAGTTGACAGCTCGTTTTAGCTCGCCTTTTTATCTTTGATGGCATTGAGAACTTGAACCAAGTTTCTAGGCACACCACTGAGCACGTTGAGAAGTCCACGGTGTGGAGCAACCATTGAGCCGATAATTTGGCCGATAAGCACATCGCGAGATGGCAAAGATGCTAAGTTTTGAACAGCAGCAGGAGTCAAAGCGGATTTTTCCATATATCCACCAGTGATCTTGAGCTTTTCAAATTTCTTTGCGGACTCAGAAAATGCTTTTGCAGCAGCGGCAACATCACCATAAGCAAAAACGACGCCGGTTTGACCAACGAAGAGATCAGAGATAACATTTTCATCTCTGCCTTCAACTGCTTTTTGAGCAATTGTATTTTTGACTACGTGAAAGTCAGCGTTGACTGCTTTGAGTTCACGACGCATAGCCGTAAGCTCTTCAACTGTCATTCCTGAGTAATTAGCTAGGAACACGGCGCCAGATTTGTCGAGAGCTTCGACAACACTGTTACGCCACTGAAGTTTAGCGTTACGATCCAAGAGAATGCCTCCCCTAAGTTAATCGCATTCCCACAGGCAAAATGGGACCACGAGGTTAATAAACCGCAGGGGCCAAAGTCTATGCGGGATTTACACATCTGCAAAACGCAGAATAACCAGCAGTCTTAGACCCTTACGAAACTAAAAAATTATATTTTGAAATCAGCAGTTTCAAGACGAACAGATGGGCTCATTGTTGAGCTTACATAAGCTGACTTGATGTATGTACCTTTAGCAGCTGCTGGTTTTGCTTTTACAATTGCATCAATAAATGCTTTTGCATTTTCTTCGATTTTAGCGGCATCAAAAGAAACTTTTCCTACAGGAGCTTGGATAATACCAGCCTTGTTGACTTTGAATTCAACGCGACCTGCTTTAGCTTCTTTAACTGCAGTTTTAAGATCTTGAGTTACAGTTCCCACTTTTGGGTTTGGCATAAGACCGCGAGGTGCAAGAATACGACCAAGACGACCTACAAGACCCATCATGTCAGGTGTTGCAATGGCAGATTCAAAATCCAACCATCCACCTTGAATTTTTTGTGCAAGCTCTTCGCCGCCAACATAATCAGCGCCAGCTTCTTCTGCTTCACGGATTTTTTCGCCTTTAGCAAAAACTAAAACACGCACCTTTTTTCCAAGACCGTGAGGAAGAACAACCGCACCACGGACGTTTTGGTCAGCGTGGCGCGGATCGACACCAAGATTCATAGCAATTTCAACTGTTTCATCGAATTTTGCGTATGAAATATCTTTAAGAAGCGCACTTGCTTCTGTTAAATTATAAGACTTTTCTGCATTTACTTTTGCAGAAGCAGCTTTTAATTTTTTACTAATTTTTCTTGCCATAATATATTCCTTTGAGGTTCATCGGCTTATAAAGCCTCCCTCGAAAAATTTAAGCTTTAACTTCGATGCCCATAGAACGAGCAGAACCTTTGATAAGGCTCTTTGCTGTTTCGATATCGTAGCAGTTCAAGTCAGGAAGTTTTGTTTTTGCAATTTCTTCAACTTGTTTATCTGTTACTGAACCAGCAATTGCTTTACCTGGAGTTTTACTTGCAGATTCAAGCTTAGCCGCTTGTTTCAGAAGAACACTTGCAGGTGGAGTTTTTGTGATAAATGTAAAGGATTTATCAGAATAAACTGTAATGATTGTTGGAAGAACAACACCTGGTTGCTTTTGCGTACGAGCGTTAAATTCTTTAACAAACATTGCGATATTAACACCGCGTTGACCCAAAGCTGGACCAACAGGTGGCGCTGCAGTTGCTTGCGCGCCTTTAATCTGGAGCTTAATAAGTCCTACGACTTTCTTTGCCATGGTTCTTTCCTCATAAAATGGAACAATCAGCCCAAAAAAAGGTGCGATTTGGGCGTGAGTGCAAAGCGATAATACAAAACTTTAAGAGTTGCAAGAGAAAAGGATGAGTATAAAGGAGTAGAATTCTTATTCCATCAACTTCTTAAATTCTCTTGTTAATATAGGCACTGCTTGGAAGAGATCGGCTACGATACCAAAGTCTGCTTTCTGGAAGATAGGAGCATCGACATCGGTGTTGATCGCCACAATGCATTTTGACGTTCTCATCCCCGAAAGGTGTTGAATAGAACCAGAGATCCCACAGGCAACATAGAGACCAGGGTTGACTGTTTTTCCAGTTTGGCCCACTTGCATTTCGTAAGGAGCGTAACCAGAGTCCACCGCTGCGCGCGAAGCACCTACTGAACCATGGACAACATCTGCACATTCAAAGAGGATTTTGAAATTGTCTTTGCTTGCAATCGCACGACCACCCGAAATAATAATATTTGCTTCTGTTAAGTCAGGTCTTTCTCCAGCACCTTTGCGCACTTCTACAACCTTGGAGGTTATTTTTGCCCGATCGAAGTCGACAGCGAACTTCTCAACATTGGCTTGCGCGTTGGCATCAGCCACTTCGCTTGGGCGCACATTGGGCCGCAGGGTTATAAATGTTATAGGTGCGGCTGAAACTGCCTGTTTAGCGCATTTACCTAAATACATAGGGATCTCAGCAACAACCGATTCTCCGTCCAAGGAAAAACTCACCACATCCGTGAGCATAGCTCCCTTGTTACGAATAGAAAGCCTTGGAAAGAAGTCGCGTCCCGTTGGCGAGGCTGCCCCTACTACAACTGTATAGCTATTTTTTTGGACAATTTGCGTAATAGCTTGGATCGTTGGCTCACCCTGATAGGTGTTTGTTTCAGGTGTGTCGACCACGTAAATTTTCGAGGCACCAAATGTTGCAAGGGTTTTTGCATGCTGCTCACAGCCTTCACCTAATAAAACGGCATGTAAGTTTTCGGTTTTTCCACCGAGCATTTTCCTTGCTTCTGCAAGAGCTTCTCCAGCAGTTGATTTGAGCTTTCCATTTCTCACTTCAGCATAAACAAGAACTTTATGAGTCATTTTCTTCCCCTTATATAACCTTTGCTTCGGAGCGCAATAATTTAACCACTTCCATTACCATTTCCTCGACAGGCTTACCTTTAAAGATTTTCCCGGGAGCTTTTTCAGGCGGAAGCTTATAAGTGCGCACCTCAACTTTTGCTTTCTCAGTGATAAGGTCTGCTGCTTTTTTTTCTGCAATTGGCTTCTTTTTTGCCTTCATAATACCTGGCAAAGAAGGGAATCTTGGATCATTTAAGTTTTGATGAGGAGCTATGAGCAAAGGTGTTTGCGCTTCATAAACTTCAACAATACCGCTTTCAACATCACGCTCAGCGCGTACACTTTTGCCTTCATTTTGCCATTCAAGTTTTGAGATATTGACAAGACTTGGCATGCCTGCAAATTCTGCAACCATAGGGCCGACGTTACCAGCCCCTTCGTCAATGGTATTGAGGCCCGCAAAAATAACATCAGGCTTTTCTTCTGCTACGACTTTGGAAATCGCCAAAGCCACCGAGTAAGAGTCAAGTGCACCCGTATAGCCTTCTGTGTTGATCCACACACCACGATCCATTCCCATAGCAAGTGCTTTACGAATGGTTTCTTGGGCACGGGATGGACCCACGCTCACAACAACACTTTCACCTTTTAGCTTATCTTGGGTGCGGATAGCTTCTTCCATGGCATACTCATCACATGGGTTAACCATATATTTAAAATCAGATTCATCGATAGTTTTGCCGCCACCAGAAATTTTAATAACTGTTTCTGTATCAGGAACATGTTTAGCAAGAACAAGAATTTTCACTTTAGTCCTCCGAGAAGGATTGTTTATTACATAAAAAAACACCACTAAGTCAGATTGAGATTACTTATTCTGACTAGGGTGTCAAAGGATTGATATGAGTTTCTTGGCGGCAGAGATGTTTGATCTGCGAAGGATCTTTAGTCTTTTCTCTTTATACACACATGCCGGCTGCGCGCATCACCGCGACTTTCCGTGTCAAAACCAGCTTCAGAAATGACGACATGTTGCTGACGACGAACAAATGAATTTTGTGGATTAAGACTTAATTCAGGAATACTCTTGTTTTTGAGCATTTTTTGTACTGCTTTATTTGCTTCTAGCAAAGCTTCTTCCATGTTTTGTTGATTTCTCGGATCTACAGAATTGCTTTGTCCTTGAAAACTATTCTGGAATTTTGCAACAGCATTACGCGTTTGCATTTTTCCTTCTGACCTTGGTTTTTCTGCAGACTGAGCTACATTTTCAATCACAAAAGAGCTTTTTTCTACAGGCAACGTTGTAGCTTCTGCACTGATTTGGGGTTTTTCAGACTTTTCCACTCTTTCTTGTTTAGGTGTATGCTGAGATTTTCTTTCATCTTTTTTAAAATGAGGCTTGTCTTTATCACCTCTTTTTTGCGAATTTCTTTCATTACGACGGGAATTTCTTTCTTCGCGCTCTCTATCGAAGAGCTCTTTGAACTGTTTCCGATAAGAAATTCCACATGGAGGACGAACATTCCAGTCAATTGCTTCTATGACTTGTTCTTTCGTAGTGTATTTCCAGAGTGCATATGAAGAAAAGAGCTCGAAATAAGAACCTAAATATTTTTTAGCAAAAGACGTTATAAGGCTCCAAATTTCTTGCACATAATTATCATCTAATTTTTCGTCAGTTTCAGACAATAATGGGAACAAAGAAAAAGGCTCACGCGATTCTGCGGTTGGTGCAGAAATATAGTCTTTAAATTTTGCAAGAGCGGCAATAATATTTTTGCTACTTGTCACTTTAGGTAAGACAGGCGTAGGAAGCAAAGGAAATCCATGTCCTGTATAGGAGACAAGCAAAAACTCGATATCTGCAAACAAAGCTGCTATAGAATGCGAAAACCAAGCAATATTTTCTAAGTTCACGGTTTCATTGCGATTAAAATGAGGTAAAACTTTAATGTGATGAGCTATGATTTCGTTTAACAGTGATTTGAACGTAGAGAGATCAAAAGACTCAGGCTGAGCCCACGAGCCAAGCAAGAACGGTTCAAATCGGAGGTGAGAGTTGAATTCACCGTTGGCTTTGGATCGTGCTTCAAAAGCCTGGTGAACCGCATAAATAAAGGAATCTGAGTTAATTTCTATCTTTGTAGGTTCAGTCACAATAAAAAGTCCCATAAAAAGTTTGATAAAAGGTAAGCATGACACCTTCCTCAAGGAAAAGTAAAGTGACCCTGCGAAAGTAGGATTGCATCCTTAGAAAAGAGATAAACCCTAACGAAAGAAAAGTCACGAATGAATTTTCAAGCTCCGCAAAAAATAACTCTCGAAATGCGTTTGCAGCTTCTCCGAGAAAAACTCACACATGTACCTCAAAAACCAGGAGTCTATCTCCACAAAGGGAAAGAGGGTGAGATTCTTTATGTAGGCAAAGCAAAAGCCCTAAACGCAAGACTTAAAAGCTATTTTACGGGTTTTGAGAGACAGACTCCTAAAACAAAAGCGCTGGTTGAAAAGATTTTTGACTTTGAAGTTATCGTAACAGAAAATGAATATGAATCACTCATTCTGGAATGTAACCTTATAAAACACAATTTGCCAAATTATAATATTTTACTTCGAGACGATAAAACTTATCCATATATCAAAATAGATATGCATGAAGATTGGCCACGCGTAATTACGACTCGAAAGCGAAAAAAAGATGGTGCTCTATATTTTGGGCCATTTTCAATTTCGGGACAAATTCAACAGCTCATGGGTATTTTTAATCGATTTTTCCCTTTAGTTAAATGCACTCCTAGTTTTTTTAAATCCGTAACACGTCCTTGCAATTATTATGATATAAAAAGATGTCTTGGCCCTTGTAAACTCCCAGTAAAAAAAGAAGAATATCTTGTTCATTTAAATTCAGTCATAAATATTTTAAATGGAAAGTATAAAGATATTTCAAAATTAATAAAAGAAAATATGTTAAAAAGTGCTGACAACTTAGAATTCGAAAAAGCCGCCCTATATCGTGAGCAACTCAGGGCATTGGAGGCACTTTCAAACCAACAATCTGTAACTTTAAATGCAGATATTGAGCTAGATATTATTGGTAGTTATTGGAATGAGGAATTGGTTACTTTTTATATTACAAATATTCGTGATGGAAAAGTGGTGGGAGGCTATCCAAATGTCGTTGAGCACTTAATAGAAGAACCTGAATTTGAAGAACAAAAAGATCATTTAAAAAATGAAAAATCAAGAATTTACACCTCTTTTATTTCACAGTATTATGAAAATAAATTTATACCTAGAAGCATTTTATTTGCGAACATTCTTAATATCGATGAATATTTAATACTCGATGAATATTTATTCATGAAAAAGAATAAAGAAAATAGAGATCAAGAAAAAAAGCAACCCATTTTATTTTTGACAAAAGAAGAATACTTTAAAACAATTAAAATAAACAATAAAAATGATGAGAAAAAAATTGGCGACCTTATCTCTTTATCCAATCAAAATGCAGAAAATAAATTTCATGAGCAAGCAAAAATAGATGAATTCAGTCACAAAATGTTAAGCGCATTGATGAAATTATTAAATTTAAATAGCATACCTACTTGGATTGAGTGTTTTGATATTTCCACATTCCAAGGTTCACAGACTGTCGCTTCACAAGTTGTGTTTAAAAATGGCCGTGCCTCTAAAAAAGATTATAGAAAATATATTATCAAAGATATCGTTGGAAAAAATGATGATTTTGCCAGTTTACGAGAAGTGATGCGCAGACGTTTTAAGGACAATGAAAAAGAAAAAATTCCTGATTTACTGATAATAGATGGAGGTGAGCCACAAATTCGCGAGGTGGGATGGCTTTTAACTTCTTTAGGGATGACTTCAATTCCACTTGTAGGGATAGCAAAATCAAGAGTAAAAAATAATTTTTTTGACAAAGACCTTCATAAAAGCTCGGAACGCTTGGTAGTGCCAAAGAGAGACGCAAAAAATGAAATTCTCCCAAATGAACATCCAGAAACTCTTATGCTCGAAAATGGCTCACCCGAGTATAGACTTGTAACACAAATGCGTGACGAAGCTCACCGTTTTGCTATTACATTTCATAGAAAGAAAAGAGATTCTTCCTCATTGAAATCTTTGCTGTCTGAGATTAAAGGCCTTGGCCCCAAACGAAGAAAAAAACTGATAGAAGCTTTTCCAAATTTAAAAGAAATTTTAAATGAAAAAATGGATACTATTGTACAAAAAACGGGAATTCCTCTACATATTATTCAAAATATATATGATAAATTAAAAGAAATTTCTTGATTTGTAATCTTTCTAAATAAAGAAAAATCCTGAATTTAAAAATTATTTCTTGAAAACTATTGCGCTTGAAAAACGAGACACCCACAAAAAATTTCATAAATTTTTATTTTTGCGCCAAAGACTTGGACTTTCATAATTTAATAATGACCAAATACCTATTTTTAGCTTTTTCGCTTTTTTTTCAGCAGAAAAATATTTTTCTAAATTTAGACTTGCATTTAATTTACCTCGATAGACTTCTGCCATACCATTTTCAATCATCTTTATATTCACATTTATATTATCAATGAAAATTTCTGATAAATTACGGCCAAAGTGATCTTCACTGTAATTTTTGAGTTCAACTTTTTTTCCCTTTATAAGGGAATTTAAATAATTTTTACTTTCATTACCAAAAGCTTGACCTTTTTTGACTTGACCATGAGCAACCTCTGGAGCGTCAATGGCTATGAGTCTTATTTTAATATTGATATTATCTGAACTTCGCACGCGGCAGGTATCACCATCATGACAATTCACTACGAAATAAGTAAAATCTTTTGCAAAAACATTTACACATAAAAATAAATAATAAAATATAAGCAACTTTTTTAAGTTTGTCATACTGTGACGTTCCAATCGCTAAAGGTCGATGAGTTTTTGAGACTCTATTTTAAGCTCACTTAAATACTCTAAACACTTTAACGAGCGGGAACCATACCAGCTCAAATTCTGGCCATCAACACGTAAAAAATGTCCATTTTTTAACTTATAGGATTGTTTGAACTCTTCTATATGTCTTTTTTTAAAGGGATATGGTTCAGAACTAAACAAATAAAACTGGGAAGATTTTACCTGCACCATTTTTTCAGTTAACACTGGGTAACGCAAATTCATATCTTCCTCAGTGATGACACTATTTTTAAAACCAGCTAAACTTAGCATTTGTGATATATAAGTTTTATCGCCAGCCACCATCCAAGGATCTCTCCATATAAAATACATAAATGAATACTGCGGAGATTTAATAGATTTAAATTTATTTAATTGATTTTCAACCTTTTCTTGCCAAACACGTACCCATTCTTCACATGAAAATATTTCGCCAAATTGTTTGACCATTTGAATGACATCATAAATATTTTTGGGAAAGGAATCTATTATCATAGTCGATGTTTTATCGATCCTCTCCTCGAGCAATCTCCGTATTTCTGGGGTATTTTCTTCTTTATTTACTATTATATGGGTGGGCTTTAAAAAGATTATTTTCTCGATATCAGGATCTTTTGTACCTCCAACAGCAAGTGCACTTTTACGCAAAATTTTAGGAGATACACAGAAATTTGTACAGCCTTTAATATTATTTTGCATACCAAAATCACATATAGTTTCTGTTAAACTAGGTACCAAAGAAACAATACGAATATTTTGGTTCATATGCACACACCAATTATTCTTTGCCTTTTATTTTTCTCATACTTGTCTTCTTCTTTTCTCTACTATTTAAAAATCTTTCTAGAGAGTGCAATGAAGAATAACCAGCTAAACTGGCTACTTTTTCATTTTCAATTCCCTTCGCCAACCAACGCAAAATAGCATGATTTCTTAAACTCTCAGAGTTATAAGGCACTCCTAAGATTTCTGTGCAAACTTCATATATGACAAACTTGATTCCATGTCTGTGCAGAAAATTAGTTCGAGTTTTGCGACTCACATTAAGATAACCAAAAAACAATTTATCATCAAGTTCAGTTGTCAAACCCATTTGCTCACGAGCTTCTTTTAGCATGTTCAATGCATTTGCAATTTCAAGATTGTAGGGAACAAGTCTTTCGTTATTTCCTGTGACTTTTAAACAACCAGCAATAGATGTTTCTGAAGTCGGTTCTTCCAATTCAGGCCAAACATCCCCCCATGACAAATTAGCAGCTTCTGAAGCTTTCAGCCCGCATTCGCCTAAAATAAGTATAAGCGTCCAATCACGAATTGCTTTTTCATCTTTGCTATACGCCAATTGTTTAAGTGTACGACTCAGATTTAAATATTTATCATGTGGAACTGTAAGTAAAATGGAGACAGGCTGTTTAGGAGATTTAGTTTCTAAAAAAGGGGAATTCTGAATTATTTTTTCTGAAACGAGGAAGTGAATAAAAGTACGGACACTCATTTGTGCCCTTCGGACACTGGATTGAGAATTTCTCCCATTTTCTTTTAAAAAATGGAGCCAATTCTCTTGCGCTGGATAAGAATAATTATCTGGACTTGTTTGCTTTTCTAAGAGGAACTCACAAAAAAGCGATAAATCATTGCGATAGGCACTTATCGTATTTGACGACTTCCCGTTTTTTTTAAGCTGGTTTAAAAAAAACGGATGAGCAAAGAAGAAAGCTTTGAAAATGCGAAAGGCTCTTGATTATAGAACTCTTTTTTAACAATTTCGGTCACTGCAGACTGATGGTTGATAAAATTTCCATCCATGAAAATCTCCCCAAAAAAACTCGTTTTAGTGAAGGAAAGCATTCCTATGAAGAGCGCTTAAAATACGGTATGTAAAATCTATTCGTTTCGATTTTGACTCTCAATAACTACTACATAAAAAAAATTATTAAAACAATATTAATATATTATATTTATGATTTTATAAAAAATACTTTATTAACAGATACTTATATTAAGTTATTTTGCCATTGGTAATCTTTGCCTCCCCAGAGATGGTATAGCTTTGCTAAAGATTTTTGTTAACTTATTGAATTATTTGGTAGTCATAAGACTCCTCTAACAAGGCGATTGTATTTTTCAAATATAAACATATTCACAAAGAATTATCGAAAGCTATAGTTAAAAAAATCTACAAAAATTTTCTGCTTTATTTTTTGCCGAAATTAATTATGGTGAGCAATTTCAAGGATATAATCAAAGCATTACGTTTTAGTACAAAAATACAATTTGAGCTTGAAGAGTTCTTTTTTCTCTCTTTTGATAAATTAAAAATAGATTTTTTATTTATCAAAATGCATTCAATATTCTATTTTATTGCTCTATTTAAAGTCTTATAAAAAATAAGACATTTCAATCTAAATAACTTGAACTCATCTAAAGAAAAGTGCTTAATAGAAAATTGGAGTGGGGCGCATTCTTATTTTAATCAGAGTGCATTCAAATTTAAATATTTTGGTAATTTTCACTTTCTTAATATATATATTAAATAATATTTATTCTTTTGCCCGAGTGAAAAGGAATCATAATGTCCGATATAAAAAGAATATTAGCGCAATCTGCAGGATTAAGAGCATATTCAATTAGAGTCGGGATTTTAAACAAAACCAAAAGATATTTTTCTTTAAAATATAACATTCTGTCGAATTCAATCAAACAGTACGAAGAAAGCCCAATCATTCGCTCAAAAATCACTGGCAGAAAAATCTATGAAGCATTTCTTTCTGAAGGAGTAAAAATCTCTGAAAATTGGTTTTTTGAAGGATCTGGCACTTTTCCAATCAGTGAGGAAATCTGTGCAAAGCTATTTTATGAATTTGAAGATCAAGAGTCAAAAGCATATACCGATATACTTTTATTCAAAGCGCGTTATCGCGACGCAGAAATTATAACGATAGAAGATAAAGCAAATTATCCATATTATAATTATGGTGATTATGTAGGTTTCATTTGGAGAAAACTAAATAAAATTGATAGCATCAATAAAACCGTATGTGCTGTTGAAATTAATGATGAAATAATTATCCGTGTTTGCACAAAAATATCGAATACCAAGGTGAGGATTGAAGGAAATAATTTTCAAATTAAACTTATCACAATAGATAAAATAGCACCCATCATTTTTCATAGACCTGGAAAGAGATACAGACTTATCAACACAGATTTCAAACACAGCTAATCGTTAATTTTCTTGAACCATCTCGAGAAGAATATCATTGCCAAGTCTCTCTTGTACGACAATTTTCATTCTTTCAACTTTTGACACATCTCTAAAAATGTAGGGAATTAACGCCCTTTGCTTTTTAGAAAATAATTTATTCTTTTCACCTCCCAAGAAAAAAGGAGCTATGAAAACATGAAGTACATCATAATTTTTTTCTTGTAAAAATAAACTTAAAAGTCGAGGACCACCTTCGATTAAAATGCTTTGCAAAGGGCGGCCTAAAAATTCATCAATTTCTTTGCATTTTAAACTTTCAACGATGATATTTGTCATCTTATTTTCAGAATTATCATTTATTTTTTGTAAAATAAAATTTTCATTATTTTTTAAAAACTGAAACCATTTGTTATTTTTTTCTTTTTCGTCAAGTAAAACTTGAGTTCCAATAAGGATAATTTGCTTTGTACCCAATTTAAAAGTTTTTTCAGTTAATATAGCTTGCTCTTGTTCGGTACATTGGAAAATTTTGCCAAAAGGATCATAAATTATCTTAAGCGGATCTCTTTTATACTGATTTTGAATTTCTCTTACATCTAACGATGGAAAATCATTTAAAAGAGTTCCAACCCCAATTAAAATGGCATCGTATTTTTGTCTTAACCAATGTGTGTATTTTCTAGAGTGGATACCTGAAATCCACTGCCACCCATCATGATCATCCGCAAAACAACCATCAAGGCTTTGCGCCCACTTTAAAGCAATTAATGGACGATGATTGCGCTGCTGAATAAAAAAGGGAGAAAGCCATGCTTGCACCTCTGTTTTTAACACGCCAACTTTGCACTCGATTCCCATTTCTTTTAATTGCTGAATACCATTTCCACTTACTATAGGATTAGGATCTTCTGAGCCAATAACAACTTTCGATATGCCTCTATTGCGAAAAAGCTCTACGCAAGGAGGCTGCTTGCCCACATGAGTGCAGGGCTCTAATGTAACATAAACCGTTGTCCCTTCGAGATCGCCCACTTTCAGAGATTCAAATGCCACTCTTTCAGCATGTTTTCCACCCCATCTCTCTGTACAACCGCTTGATATTATTTTGTTATTTAACACAACCACACAGCCCACAGATGGGTTTGGATTCGCAGCGCAGCCATTTTCCATACTCTTGCTCAGAGCTTGAGCCATCCAATACTCATCTGAATTTTCTAATATAATCTCTTGCCTTGTTAAATTTTCTTCTGGATAGAGCTTTTGCAAAACTCCGCCAAAGGAAAATCCAGGCTTCAGTGACAAAGACATTTTTCATTGCCTTTCTAAATTAAGAGTGATAGCAAGAGTGTTCTGATTATTCATTTTAGGAATAAATCGGTTTTGCGCCCCAATCGCATGGAGGACCAAAACTTGTTTTTTCCTGTATTTTAAATCACTTGGGTTATTTCCCAGAAAGGATTTTTCCATGCAAATCACTACAGAACAACGCGCAGAAATCATTGCTAAGTTTCGCACACACGAATCTGACACCGGTTCTCCAGAAGTGCAAGTTGCACTTCTAACCGCTCGTATCAACCAACTGACTGAGCACTTCCGCAAACATGCAAAAGACTTTGCAGGTCGCCGTGGACTTCTTGCTCTTGTAAGCCAACGCCGTAGCTTACTTGATTATGTTAAACGCAAAGAAGAAGCACGTTACCAAAAAATTATTGCTGCGCTTAACCTTCGCCGCTAATAAGAAATAGATTTTATTTCTAAAGATTTTAAAGCTGGATTCTTACAGAATTCAGCTTTTTTTGTTATAGTAAAGAAACTTAATTATTTCATATTGAAATAAACTCCTGCGAGCAATTCGTTTGGACTATCTTTACTTGGTATATTTCTTTCTCCATAAAGAGTATTTATATTATAATAAGTATATTTTAAAAATAAACCGACTATTTCACCTTCGAATTCACTCAAAAAACTGCCACCAACGTCAATACTATTATCAAAACCAAAAACAAGTTGTGGTTTTATATTAATATTCTTAATGAGTTTAGAATTAATGTTGAATACATAACGGATTTGTGGACTGATTTGCTCATAAGTACCACCCAAGTAAACTTTCTCATATGCAAGCCCTAAACTCAATTTATTATTTACTTTATAACGTAACATTCCTTCCATTGAAAGACCTTGTGAATTAATAAAAGTACTAAAATCGGGTAAAGTAAAGCCAAAAAGATCGAGGGTCTTTATATTTTGCTCACCATTCCAAATATATTTTAAATTCCCCCAGAGAAGTGAATAAAAAGTACCACTCGCTAATAAACTAAATAAATACGATTGCTGTAAATCTGTCCGCGTAATATTTTTTCCCAATGCAGCATATGAGCTTTCAATTTTTTGCGGATCACCTCCTTGAAATTCTGCAGGATTTAATCTTGAGTAGTTATAAGGAGAGAGTTTATCTGCAAAATAAAAAAAGAAATCTGGGACAGTTCCTCCTCTCTCAAAAACCCTTTCAGCCAAATTTTTAGTTAATAAAATTTCATTATTCATTCCACCCGCAGTTGAAATAAGAGAATTGACTTGTTGCTCAGTCGCATTCTGATAAGAAATTGTCCCAGAAGTCGCTGCCCCTTCATTTGGATATCCTGCACGTTTAATAATCATTCCAAAGTATGTACTTGTTGATGCAGTTTGGCTGTTATTTACAAAATAAGTAATGCTGCTAGAGCCAAAATATCTAAAGCGTGTCGCATGGCCAAATTCATGAAAAGGCACATTCATATAAGTTGAGCTAAAATATCCAACTTGAAATAATCCAGAAAAAAATGCAGAAAAAAAACGACCAATGGCAAATTTATCTGCGGATAATTTTCGGAATCCCCAATCATACGTTTCATAAACACTCATTGGAAAATAGGCCATACCTTCGTTTGAATTAAAAGTACTTTCCAAATAGCCACTTGATAAGGTAAAACGAGTTGAGGTCTGTGATTTATCACTAAAATCTATTGCAAATATTTTGATAGTGAAAAGAGAAAATAAAAATATCTTTATTTTAAATATAATTAAATATTTTTTCATATAATCCGAATTCAAAATAAAATTAATTTTTTTAATGATAAAGATATCGGAGAAATATAAAAAAAAAGAGTAGGAATTTATTACCCACTCTTTTTCTGTTCGCGATTTTTAAAAGACGTAAAAAGCACCCGCGAGGAGTTCATTTGCATTGGAAGCAAATGTTATGTTTCTTTCCCCATACAAAGTCTTTTTATTATAATACGTGTACTTTAAAAACATCCCAACATCATATTGCGAAGTCGCTTCAGTCAGAACGCTTCCACCAACATCGACATTGCTTGAGTCAAAGCCAAGCACAAGCTGGGGTTTGATAGAATATGCTTTTATGAAGCCATTTTGATTTTTGACCTTATAAATAACTTCAGGCGAAATTTGTTTATAGTCATCACCCTTAAATATTTGTTCATAGGAAAGACCTAACTTAATGTTCTCATTCACATCATAATGCAGAACACCTTCTGTTGATAAACCTTTGGCATTTAAATAGGTATAAAAATCAGGCAAGCTAAAACCTGCAATTTTAAGCGGTTTTATCAGCTGAGTTCCGTTAGCCAAGTAATCGATATTTCCCCAGACCAATGAGAAAAAAGTACCACTGGCGAGCGCACTAAATAGATAGTAATTTTTAAAGTCTGTCCGAGTTATTTGTTTACCAACAGCAGAATAATTTCGTTCAAGCAGATAAGGATCTCCAGTCCGCGAATCTAAACCTGAATAACCATACGGCCCTAATTTCGCAAGTAAGTAGTAGGAAAGATCGGGTACCGATCCCCCTCTCTCATGGATACGTTCGGACATAAGCTTACTGAGAAGAATTTCGTTATTCATCCCACCAGCAGTTATAACAGTATCCACTTCACGATTTTGTGTAATATAAATATCTGTATATCCATTTGCTGACGTAGAAGCACCATCGCCTGAAGATCCAAGTCGATCGAAAACCATTTGAAAAAATGAAGTCGTAGTTGTTGAAGAGTCATTAGGCCTATATGTAATATCATTAAAACCATAATAACGAAAACGGGTGGCATGACCATATTCGTGAAAGGATGTATTGAGAACACCACTTAAATATGTCGGCAAAATTTGCCCACCAATAAGCCATGAAACAAATCGAGATAATCCTGAATCTCCAAACGAGAGCTTTTGAAAACCCCAATTGTATGTCTCATAAACACTCAAAGGAAAGTAAGCCATACCTTCATTTGAGTTGGTCCCATTTTCAAAATAACCTGTTGATAAATAAATGCGATTTTCTGGACTACGCCAATCCTGAGACTGGGCATAGGAATTTGTTGTGAGCAATGTTGTGAGCATAGCGCTTAAAGCTATTTTTTTTGCAATAATCATATTGAACCTTTAAAATTACTCTAGAATTAGAACTCTTTAAAAAAACATTTATTAAATTGCAGAATTCAGAAAAACAATCAAGCATTTTAAGATATAAAAAAGCATTTTAAAATATTTGTTAAAAATCAAAAAATATGTATCGTACACTCAGATAAACAGCACAGTTTTTGAGGTTTGCATGGAAAATACACATTCTAATAGGAAATTAGGTCTCTGTCTCGTACTTCTAGCATTTACAATTTGGGGATTGATACCTCTCTATTTTAAAACATTAATAGAGGTTAGCCCTCTCGAAATTCTTGCCCACAGAGCAGTTTGGTCTCTATTTTTTCTAATAGGAATAATATTGATACAAAAACAGTTTATGCAAATATTTGAATGCTTAAAAAATAAAAAATATCGATCCTATTTATTATTAACTGCAATTCTGATTTCTTCGAATTGGCTTATTTATATTTGGGCAATACTGCATAATTATATGATAGAAGCCAGTCTAGGATATTTTTTAACTCCATTATTAAATATATTGCTTGGAGTCCTTTTTTTAAAAGAAAATTTATATTTCATGCAAAAGATTTCTCTTATAATAACAATAATAGCAATTTTTGTGCAGTTTTCTTCTGCTAAATTTTTTGGTGTTGGACCATGGATCAGCATAAGTTTGGCATTAACTTTTGGTATTTACAGTTTGATTAGAAAGAAAATTGCAGTCAACTCTGAGATTGGTTTGAGTATAGAAACTTTATATTTATTTCCATTTGCATTTGGCTATTTATTATATATTTTCTTTAACCAAAATATGATTTTTTTAAATTCTTTAAATATAAGTTTATTACTTATGTTCAGTGGAGTCGTTACAGCTTTACCTCTGTTACTTTTCGTAGCAGGGAGCAAATATTTACCTCTCTCGAGTGTTGGATTTTTTCAATATATTTCACCAACAAGTCAGCTCTTAATAGCAATATTTGCATATAACGAAAAAGCGAGTGTAGAAAAAATTATAAGCTTTTCACTCGTATGGATCGCTCTTTCGCTCTATATTATACACAGTGTTTATCAAATCTATTTTAACAAAAAAATTCAAATAAAATCATAAAATATCTGTGAATTTCACTTGAGTTAATACATACCAACTCTTTTCACCGAATCCATAGCCATAAATAAGTGATGGAAATATTTGAAAGCCTTTTATATCCATAGTTAGCCCAGAACCAATTCCAATACTGGTGACAGAATTGAAAGTACTAAAGTCTGGAGTATCTGACACACCACCTTCTTTTAATGAAATAAATCCGCGCCAATCATTTAAATAAGCCATAAGTAATTTCGATTCGAAGTTATTGCTGAGAGGAAAATCATAAGTTAACGAACCTGAGTAACTCCAATATCCCGCTCTTAAATCTAACAAAGTCCCGCTTCCAACAATTGGAAAACTCAGATAACTGAGTGAAACATTTTCACCTAAAATATAACCTTGAAAAGGTGAATAGATTTCTTTTAAATTAAATGTGTTATTTCCTTGCGTCGTTGAAATTGATGCCAAAACTGAAATATTTTGATTGTATAAAGAAACAGAAGTACTGAGAGAGGCATTGACATTAAAATAATCCAAATCACCAACACTTTTTCCTGCTGAATCCAGCGCACCACCTATACTATTAAATTTTCCCAAACCAAGTTTTAGGTTTGAATTCCAAAGCAACCATTGGCCATGAGTTTTTTCAGCGACTTCTAAGTAAAATCCTTTCTTAAATAAGTTTACAGAGAGAGAGGTTGTAGCTGATATAAGATTTGTTGTTTGAGCTCCAATGGAAGTAGGATCCACTCTTAATGCACTGTAAGGCTGAATGTTAGAAAACATAAGCGAGTTTTGCCAAGTAACCGTAGATGGAAGAAATTTTAAACCAAAACTAAATAACAAACCATTTTGTTGTAGATAATTAAAGTAACGAGTTTCTGAATCAGATTGATTGTTTTTGAGATCGTAATATCCATTAAAAAGAGGACTAGAAAATAGAGAAAGAGAAAATGCATCAAATATTCTATTATTTATATATGTAATAGCTCCACTGGGCGCATCTAAGTAAAAATTATATCCTCCAAATATTTGTATACGATAACGCCCCATTTCGTCGATAAATGGAACAGCAAAGACACCAATACTCGGACCGCCTAAAAAATTAGGTTGAAAGTAAGGATATGCAAACAAAAAGTTGTTACGATAAGAAGCACTTTCATATGTATAATTCGTTTGTTCTTTTTGTTTACTCAGATCAATTTTAGCTATATTTTCTTTATTTTTAATTACATAATCTTCATATAAATTTACATCCTCACCAAGCAAACTGTATTTTTTCTGATCATAAATCGCTTGAAAGGGAGGAATATATTTTTTAAATTGATAATGATTTAAAAAAGGAGAGCTTGCTTTTAATTTACTTTGCCAAGCAGTGTATTCTGTTTTCAATTTTTTCAGATCTATTTTACTAAAATGATAATTTTGATTTTTATAAACCCAAGCACCGAGAAAATCATTATTATCTCCGTTCCAGGGAACTAATCCCTGCACCCACTCAGGAAAAGCTGCAATCGTAGTTATTTTTTGTCCTGGACTGAGTTCGATTAAACTCAGCACTCTGTTCCAGTCTACCAACAATCGATAGTTGCCATTTTTTAAAACATAACCTTCTTTAATAAAGAACTTATTGTCACCTAATATTTCTGTCTCAGAGAGATTTTTACATAGTTTCTGCAAAGATGTTTTATTGCTATCTTTATTTAAAATATATATAAGGCATTTTTTATCATTATTTTCTTTTAAATTTGAAGATAAAAACTGAGCGTAATTTGGGAAATTAAATTTCTTAATAAACTTTAATTCATCTTTTAAGGCATTGAAAAAATAAATGGACTGATTGCCATTTAAACTTGCACTCAAATAAAATTCCCCGTTGCCAAAACTTTTAATCTCATCAATCACAAAAGGATTTTCTTGGGTGGAAAATTCTCGAGTGACATCACTTTCAATATTTTCATTATTTAGCTGTGAAATATCTCCTTTGAATTTAATAACACGCAGTTTATGCCCATAGGATGCGTTTGAATAATCTTTCCGCTCAGCCGTTAATAAAATTCCATTTTTGCTTTCACTGAGTGCAAAAAGACTTGAACCAGAAACACTTAAAGGTAATCTTTGTGATTTTTGAGTGCTAAAATCATATACTTGCAATGCGCTGTCTAAAGGATATTTTTCTGCCGTTAAGTTCGAAAAAATCAATTTATTATCATGCACAACAGCAGGAAAATAATAACTTTCTTCACTTGAAGGAAGAGAAGAATTTAACAGAGAAGGCATTTTTACAAGATAATTTTCCCATTCTTTTTTTTGTTCAATTTTAAATTCTTCATATAAGCTCTCGCCATTTTTACCTAAAGTCTTATACAACCAAACGTCCGTTGCACTGTAAAAAGGAGGTATACGAGTTTCTTTAGAAATTTCTGAATGAATTTTATATAAATCTTTTTCTGTTACTTTTTCGAATATCCAACGTAAAAAGCGTCCTGACGCCACATAACCGCGTAAATTTGTATCACCATCGGCATTATAAAGAGCATGCATGCGCTCCCATGTGGGCCAATTGTCTTGCAACGCCATACTCCGAGCAATGGCATCGGTTTCTGTGCTACCAACACTTTCTGTTAAATGTTCCGCTAACCCTTCTATCCACCAAGTCGGAAACATAGCAAGACTAAAAATCCGACCAGCGGGTCCAATATTAAAATCGTTGTGTTCATACATAAGTCTATGCACGAGTTCATGTTGAAAGAAAGCCGCACCGCGTGAATGGATCATCTGCGCTTCAATGCTCATGTTAATAGGATTGGCAAAACCAGGTCCCTCAAAGCGTCCACCTAAAATAACTGATATTTTGTCAAATTCTGAAATTAAAAAGCGATCTTTTTGTGAATTTAGCAATGGCATTGCATCATTTGGGAGTTTTACCCCAAGTAAAAGAGATAAATACGGGTAAGAATATTGCAAAGATTTTAAACTATATTCCCCCATGGGAGCTGCATTTTCATCGTAATATATAGAAAAAATATTATTCTCTAGTCGATTCCACTGAACATCCCGCATATTTCCTGAGTCAGATTTTAAAAAAATTATTGGAACTGAATAAGAATTAAAATGAAAAAAGGAAATAAATATGGAGAAAATTAAAAAAAAAGAGTTATTTTTCATATATTTTTCAATCGAATTTTTGAGCTATTAACTGTGCTTGTTTGAGATCATCCTCTGTATCAATGCCAAAAGGTTCTGTCAGTGCTTCGCACACGAGTATTTTCCAACCCGCTTCGAGGGCACGCAATTGCTCAAGACTTTCAAGTTGTTCTAGTGAGGAATGCACAAGTGTCATATATTCACACAATGCCTGATAGCGAAAAGAATAAACGCCTACATGGTGTAAAAAAGAAATCTCTTGCTGTAAATTTTGTGCTTTTTCTAACCAATTAAGACCCGTGGCACCTAAAATATCTTTGGGATAGGGAATTGGTGCACGTGAAAAATAAAGCGCATTTTGCTTATTATCACAGATCACTTTAACAACGGAGCTCTCAAAAAACATTTTGGAATTTGTCCGCCGAAAAGCCAAAGTGCCAAGAGGAATATCTTGTTTATTTAACATTTTTTCAACAAGATTATAAACATCTTCAAGAGAAAAGAAGGGTTCGTCTCCTTGAATATTTAAAACTATATCTTGATTCTTAATAGGCAATTTTTTTTGTATTTCCTTTAGAGCAGAAAAAACTCTTTCGGTTCCATTCTTTAAATTGCTATCTGTCATAACCGCTGTTGCATTTAATTTTTGCACTTCTGCAAAAATTTCTTCGTGGTCGGTCGCTACGACCAAATGAACATTTTGTACATTTATATTTTTGCTAAAAAGTTTTGCTAAACTTTGCGCCCGCTCTGTGACACGGGAAATCATTGTTTGCTTACCAATATTTAACAAAGGTTTTCCTGGAAGGCGAGTTGAGGCAAAACGAGCAGGAATGACAATAAAAACATTAATTTTGTCCGTTAAATCTATCATCACTTTCCTTTCAAAAATAAGAATTCCACAAATCTGCAATAAAATAAGGTATTTTGCAAGTATATAAAAGAAAAAAATGCAAATGCACCGAAGGGTACCATAACATAATTTTATTAAAATTTTAGTCTAAGAGGGATGCTTATTTTAAAGTTGAATAAAATATTTTAGGGCTTGTTCATATCTTTTAGGGGTGTACTATAATAAATCTAGTTTTAGGATCTGCAAATTAGAATCTAGATTTTAGATGAACGAAAAATTCATGAATTCTAGTATTTATTTATAATGAAAATTACTAACAGAAATATTATCAAACCTAATAAAATTTTTCCTTACCAATTTTTAATTATTTATTTGATATTTTATTAAACTAAAAATTATTAATCCAAATATAAATTTCGCGATTAATTATTATTAAAATAGAAATTCCCCTTACTCATTATTTTATTCCTAATTTCTTAAATATATCCTAGACATTTTTTTCTATCAAAGTATATTAGCATTAGGGCCCTATCATAGTATCTGATACACTGATTAATAATTTAAAATTTTCTCTTTAAAAGGAATTTAAGTGAAAAAAATAATATTATCGATAGCTTTTTTATCTATTAACTTGGCGTCTTATTCTGATGAAAAAAACCCTGGAAACAATGTCAATTTTGAAAGATTATATGTCTTGGGAGATAGCCTATCTGATACAGGAGCGTCCACTGGTTCAATTACTAAATATAGAAATAATTGTGATGATAAAGATTTAAATCCGTTTATTTTAAATTTGCTTAATTTAGGTTTTCTGGCAGATATTTGTTCTAAACTTCCAGAAAAAATTTCTTTTGCTTCGCCTGCACATATGGGGAGATCCTTTACAAACGGAAAAGTTGCCGCAGAAGTTTTGGCAGAAAAAATGAACTTGGAACTCTCTCCTGCATGGAAAGTAAATGATTTGTCACTCTTTGGTTTTGTAAATTTCAAAGGAAGTTCACAATTAGGAACCAATTATGCTATATCTGGGGCGAAAGCAGCCATTGGGAATGATATGGCTGATACTCTTTTTTTGAATAACTTCACTTTAAATCAGCAAGTGAGTGCTTTAATAGCTGGAAAAGGCAATCGTGATATGAGAAATGATTTATTTCTCATTATGATAGGTGCAAATGATATTATATCTGCAACATTTAATTCAAATAATTTAATAATAGACAATGCAGTGTTTGAAATTGAAAAATCACTGATTTCTCTATACAATGAAGGAGCTAGAAACTTTATTATTACGAATGTTCCAAATATTGCTTCTCTTCCTTTAATTAAGGCAGATTTAAAGCATAGAGCTGAACATCTTTCAATTGATTATAATTTTAAATTAAATGCAAAAATAACTGATTTTAAAATAAATCATAGTGATGCAAATATTATCTATATTGATTTATATAAACTATTTGATAATTTAAAACAAGATTATTCTCATAACGGCATAGATTTTTCAACTCCTTGTACATCAAATATTTCAGATACTATGATTAACAATGTTGATTTTTCTTTATTACTTAATATAATTAATTCTGGAAAACTACCCTTTGAATATATAAACGGCTGTTCTGCTCAAACCATTAACAATCACTTCTTTTTTGATTCTGTTCATCCTTCAAGTTGGGGACACGAAAAGCTTGGAAATAAAATGTATGAATTATTATTAGAAAACAGAAGCAAAGAATAGTTTTAGAAAAATGATATTTATTTTTTAATAGAACGAAACATTTTTGGATCGTTTATTAATCCAATGGTAATATCTTGCGGCACATTTTCTGGTGAATAAAATGCTATTCCAGCCGATGGAAATTCAAAATCTTCACTTCTGCAAGAACCTTCATGACCATGTTGTTTGAGGTGTTCGACTATTTTCTTTTTCGATCTATTCGCAAGATCTTTGCCAAAAAGCATAGCTTTAGCTGGTGCAAGCACAGAAATTGTTACTAAAACGTTATATTTATAACATAATTTAAGCTCATACCTAGAAATATATGATGCAGTTTCTAAACCTCCAAATTTTTCTTCCCAATTTTTCACTGTGTCTTTCAAAAATTCCATATTGCAAATTCTATCTGATTTTCCTATCAATTGCTCTAATTCCTCTTTTTTTTGCCCAATAAGTATTTCAATGTCTTTGCCATCTTCTTGAAAGTGAATACTTTTTCCCATTATTATTTCGTATTTGGGTTTAAATTCATTGGACATAATTAACTGTCTCCAAAATTAAGCCAACTCTATTAAAAATCATTTACCTTCGTTTTTAATAGATTTAATAGTAATATCTTGTGGTATTTTTTCTGGTGAGTAAAATCCAATACCAGCTGTTGGAAAATCAAAATCCATATTAAGTTCATAAATACCAACATGACCATTTTTCTCAAGATGTTCCACTATTCTTTTCTTAGATGTATTTACAATATCTTTTCCAAAAAGTATCCCTTTGGCAGGTGGATAAATGGAAATTTGTCTTACAATTCCATTTTTATATGAAATTGAAAGTTCATATTTGGAAGAATATATAGCTTTTTCTGAACCACCAAATGTTTCTTCCCACTCATTTCCGTAAATGTTTTTAAGGTGTTCATAATTATTCAATCGCTCTGGTTTTCCAATTTTACTATCAACAACTTCCTTTGTTTGTCCTATAAAAAGCTCTACATTGTATCCATTTTCTTTAAAACAAATCCCTTTCCCCATAATAATTTCATATTTTTGAATAAAATTATTTGACATAGCCGGTGGTCTCCAAAATAGATTTATAAATCATAAGCTGAGAAATCCCTTCATTGTATCTCCCTGGAAACTTAAGATTAATCTCATTTATATCTTCAAATAGTGCCTTAGAAAACTCACCATTTTCAATAAATTTGATTTGCCTATTTCTGTGCTTAATTGCTTCGTCACTTCGACCATGAGAGGTGGTTTCCTTATGATCCATTTTCGTCATAGCAATACTCGGACCTGTGTATTTGCCAATATATTTCATACCAGCTTTTGCAATTGCATATTGAGATGGCATATGATGAACTTCAATTGAATTTGCACCTTTTACCTGTCCCTTTGCACAATGAGAAGCAAGCGCTCTGACAAGCACGTAGGGGCCACCCTTAAGAAAGGGTTCACAAGGTGTCTCTTGATTCATCGCCCAATCCCAGTCTGCCTCGCTATAACCCAAACTTTGTAAGAACTGCAATTCAATTTCATTGGGTCTTCTGTACTCAAAGTCGTCAATTGCGAGTTCATTGAATTCGTCAATATATTCAGAATTATCGATTTCTCTGGTGTGTGGATTATAAATCGGAGTTATATTATTTGGCTGAAAAGTATGTGGTTCCTGGTAATGATTGTAATTCTCACTGTAATCCTGAGGTTGAGATGCAGGGATATGCACAATCAGTTTGATTTTTCCATCATCTGTTCTCTCTTCCGTCAAATCGTATTTAGCAAAAGAAAAAATATCACTGATCGGCTTATCACCTGTAGCAATATCTTTATTTTCAACATTCGATTTTTTTGCAATGCGTTTTCTTATTCTTTTGGCAGGATTGTTTGGAGTCTGTTGAACATCAACATATGTCGTTTCATTTTCTTTTACAGAAATTGGTTCTGAACTAAACTCAACTGTTACGTTATTGGAGAAAGAGTTTAATTCATCGCCGACTTTTGCATTATTATCAGTATATTTTTGAATTTTGTTTCTCATGTCATTAAAATATAGATACTGACTTGCGTATTGATCAAGTTCATTGATTGCTTTTTTGGCATAGTGATTGCAATTTGTCCCATGCGTTAAGCAGTGATCAAGCAAAAATAAAGAAACTGCCGTTCCCGCTGTGATAGCAACTGTAACTGGACCTATAACTAAAGAGCCTCCAATCGATATGTAAAAAACAGGTTCTGCTAGAACATTCACAGGTTGAAAATAAAATGGTTTTTCTAAAACAGAAACGTTATAGAGCTTGCTCAAGTTTGTGAGATCGTATAGAAGTTCGTTATTTACTGCAACTAAGTCAGCTTGATCATTTCTATTTTGATCAATAATTTTCAACATACTATCAATTTCTTCTTTTTTATAAACCGGTTGATCTTGAAAAAGATTTTGAAAAGGTGTTACAAATTGAGGTCCCTCTGGGGTAAAATCAACTTCTAAAACCCTTGCAGGTACATTGTTCGGTCTAACTTCCACATAAGTTTTGTTTGTAGTTCCATTCGTTTCCACTCCAACACTTATTCCTCCAGTTGATTTAACTGCATCCTCAACACCTGGAATTTTACCAACAGTATCGTTGCCTGCTTGGTTCATTTGATTCACCACTTGCCCAATTAAAAAGAGACGTTGTCTATCTATATGCTCCAACTCTTTGTCAACACTGTGGTATGTCCTTTCAGTTTCAGCTGTAAATTGATTCCCGGCAGTGCTCAGTGCATTGCCGGGAATCAATTTACAGCTGAAACTTGATCACCGACGCGACCAATTTCACGACAGATTTTATTAAGCCACCCCATGGAATAAACAGGTGAGATATAGAGCAGCCCCGAAAGACAAAGAGCACGCAGTACAATTGAATTCTTTTTTTGCAAAATAAAATTCCCTTCTTATTTAATGTAACAAATAAATAACTGAACAGTTATCCAACTGTGCCGTATATAATATTTAAATTTTTATCAATAAAATAATTTAATATTTTATTTTTCACTTGATATTATTGATGGAGAAAAGAATTAATTCATAATTCATTAAAAAATAAGAATTGTTCCAACTGAACTTTATTTTCACAGATAAATCTTGTATTCAATATTCTTATGAAAGATCCCGGCACAAGATGCGCTAAAACATATTGTTGTGCTAAAGTCATTGGAGTGCAAAAAGGAGACTAAAGTGCCAAGACAAATTGCCACCATAAGCACCGATGGGATGCCTGTGTGGGATACATTTGAGGCAAGCTTTTTTTTAGGGGCAGGACTTTCAGTTGGAATTGTGCTTGGAATCTTATTTCCTTCTCTCTGGAGAACTTTTAGAAGGCGCTTTCGTAAAAATGCATACTCTGCACCTCACAGTGAAAAATTGGAACAAAAACTCGATGTCACTCTTAAAATAATGCGTGATGAGTCGGAACAAGTTGAAACTCAATCCAATGAAAATGAATCGACCCCATTAAATATCAATGAGAAGATTCTCATTGCTCAATCTTTTGTTCTTGCGCGCAATTATTTTCAAATAGGAAATGCGCGCACCGCAATTCAATTGTATATAGATATTTTAACGAATGAAAATGTATCCAAAATAGAAACCAATCGAGCTTTATTTGAACTTTCGCAAGTATATGCTTCCATGGGTCTCTACATGCGTGCATTTGACACTGCGATAGAGCTTTTTTATCGAAAACCAAAAAACTCAGAAATACTGATCCATATTTTAAATATCTGCGCAAAAGGCTACTTTCCAGAAAAATTAAATTCCGCTCTCAGTATTTACAAAGGTTCGCCTGACAAAGATTTGCGGCTGTCTATTGCACATGCTCTCTGTAAAATTGGTGAGATTCATTTTGAAAAAAAGAATTTGCATCAAGCTCAAGAACTTGCTCGCAATGCTATCGGATGGGAAAGAACATCCGGAAGGGCTCTTATCCTTTTATGGCAAGCAACTAGCCAAGATCTTTGGCAGCGCATAGACAATGATCCCAAATTAATGTGGACAGCGTTGGCAACTGACCTCGATGCACTTCTCCATATCTTTAAATCGACAACAACTTCTGCTGTGGCTTCTGCTCCATATCTTTCTAAAATTCTTACTAAAATGAGTGCTCAGCACGGTATAACAGAAAATTATGCCATACTACAAAAAGAGTTTTTACAAACCTTTAGACCAGAAAAATTTGATGAAAATATACAAAAAAGCCTTTGGGCATCTATCTTTCATGCAACTCTTTTGATACAGGAATCACCTGAGCTGAATAAAAGCAAGTTTTTATGCGATGTGGTTGCTATACTTGTTGATAACAACGAGAGCTTTGAATATATAACGAATCAAAGTAAAGCTGCGCAAATTGGCTACACTTCTCACCAATGTGAAAATTGTAATGCTTTTTTTCCAACGTTTGTCTGGAAATGCACAAATTGTGACACAGAAGAAACACTCAGACCCATGATTTATCCTGACCTAACTAGAAGTAAAGTACGGATATAACAAAACAAGTTTATTCATTTTTGGAGCACAAATATGTCCACTCGCTCTGGCACGCTGACGCGAGCAATTGCCATCGATGCCTTGACTCATGTTCTAACCCGCAACATTCACACTGACGTAGCTCTTGATAAACTCTTTGCTAGTCAACCAACATTGCGTCCCTTAGACAAAGCTTTCATTTATGAAATGGTTTTTGGCTCGTTAAGATGGCTTGCAAAAATGGATTGGATTATGTCACATATGATTGACAGACCCTTTTCAAGCCTCGATCCACGTGTAGCCAATGCTTTGCGGGTCGGCACATATCAAATCTATTATATGGACAGAGTTCCTGAGCGCGCAGCCGTATCAGAAACTGTTGAAGCTATTAAACAAGTTGGTGTGCCCAATGCAGCTTCCCTCGTCAATGCTATATTACGCCGAGTTGCGAGAAAATCTGAATATTTCCCAAAACCTGACAAAGTTAAGCAAGCAGTTGAATACTATTCTATGCATCATTCCTTTCCTGCTTGGATGGTTGAACGTTGGTACAATCAACTTTCTTTAGAAAGATTTGAACATTTATTATCGAATAGTAATAGAGTTCCTAAGAATACTTTAAAAATTATTAAAAGAAATTCCTTACCTGAAGGTGAAAAAGATCTTGCAACATATTTACTAAAAACCCACTCTATTGAAAGCGCCTGGCGTCCATTGCCCGGTTCTTTGAGAATTGAAACTTTGCCTAAGTTCGATAAATGTGAAGCCTTTCAAAGTGGTTGTTACATTGTGCAAGATGAAGCAGCACAGCTTGCTGCAAGCTTAGTAAATATTTCCCCAACTGATACTTGCCTCGATGCTTGCGCAGCACCTGGTGGGAAATCTATTTATTTATGGGACAGTGGTCTTGAACCAGAAAATTTAACCGTCTGTGATTTTGCGCAAAAAAGACTTAAAATACTGCGGGAAAACTTTGAAAGAGTTAAATTAAATAATGTAAATATTTTACACGGCGATGTTGTTGAACAAGTCAAAGGGAAAAAATTCACAAAGATATTACTCGATGCACCTTGTTCCGCTATGGGTGTTATTCGAAGACATCCTGAAATCAAATGGCTCCGCTCACCCAATGATATTCAGAACTGCGCACTCGAACAATCCCGTTTACTTAACTCTCTAGCTGAAAATGTGGAAGTGAATGGTGAATTGATTTACGTGGTTTGCAGTTTTGAAAGCGAAGAGACTACAGAGCAAATTAACAATTTCCTAAATCAACATCCTGAATTCGAGAAAATCAATCCATACGATAGAATTCATGATTTTTATAAAAAGTATGTTACTCGCGAAGGAGAACTTCTGATTTACTCGGGTAACCCAGATGATATTGATGGTTTTTTTGCTGTTATTCTTAGAAAAACAAAATAATTAATTTCCCTCCTCATATTTTTGACATCAAATTTATTAAGAAAATTTAGATTATTATCGAAACTAAGCATGATGTCACAGAGTGAGGAGTTCTCTTTGAAAAATTTTAAAGTTTATTTAACAATTAAAGAAGAAGCTATAAAAGAAGATCTTAAGCGCATGATTTCTAAAGATTTCAAATTAGTTTCTTCTCCAGACGACTGCGACGTATTTTTAAGTGATGATCAAAAAGAGAAATCGGAAAAAGCAATAAATATGCTTGTGGTAAATGTATCTAGAATTCCGGATTTTAAAGGTGTACAAGATTTAGATGGTTTTCACCATTATATTATTTTTTATGAAAATGATTTTCTCGAAGAAAGAGTGCGAAAAGCTCTTATTCGTCAATTTAATATTAAACAAAGTAAAAATTCTGTTGAAATAACTGGGGTAAAATCACTGATAAGTTTAGATCCTATTGAACATCCCAGTGGAATGAAGCTGCCAATTATAAGAAATTTTACAGTAAAAAGCTCGAGAGAAAGGCTTAAATTTGCTGAAGATCTCGAAAAATTTTTTGATGAAATTGAGCCTGTGACAGGCTCAAAAAACCCAACACTTTCGCAATATGCTGTGGAAATTCAAGAAGAATTATTGATGAATGCAATATGGGATGCCAATCCCAAGCACGCTATGAAACCAAGGACAACTCCGGTCGATCTCGATCCAGGGGAAGAGGTTCAGTTAGAATGGGCTTTTAATGGTAAAGAATTGGCAATTTCAGTGAAAGATATTTTTGGTCGACTTAATCCAGAAATAATGGATAAATACGTAAACTTTATTTTTAAAACTGGACAAACGAGTCAACATTCATTGAGCACACAGCAAGTGAGTGCTGGTCTCGGGATGTATATGATCATTCAAAGAGCAAATTTACTTTCTGTTTATATTTGTCAAGGAAAATTGACCGATGTAGGGGTCGTCATTCGTCTCGCAGGTAAACGTCAGTCAAAAGGTCAAGCTGCAAAAGCTATCGATATTATTCAAGTTGAAGAGTGATAACAAATATTGCGATCACTCACGTAATGATTAAATATATATTTATTATACACTTAGTATTATTTAACTCTTATTTTGTTTTCTAAACCATTCCAAATCATTAAGTCGTCCTTATATTTATATAAATTCAGGATAAACTTTCCATCAGATAAAAGAATTCTCATAGTATTTCCACCAATATTTTCCAAACCTACAGATTCTTCATTGAGAAAATATATATTTTTTAAGTTTGATGCAATAATCAATGGGGAATTATGATTCTTATAATATAAATCAGAATGAATATATAATTCCGTATCTGTCAAATAGGGTATAATCACAGTGTCTTGTGTAGTTGAAAGTTTATAATATTCGTCATATACTAAACTATATTGTTCCTGAGGTTTACTTATGAAATCACTACTTTTATTCTTCCCAAATAAAATAAATGAAGTGTCATGCAATTTTTTATCCCTAATAGTTTCATGTCCAGTTTCATATATAATATCAAAATCATTCTTAGATATTTCAGCAGATATATTTTTATTATAATCGGCTTTTATTTTATATTGAATATCTGACAAAAATCCAGGTAATTCTATATTTTTTCTAAAATAATTATCCTTAAATTCAATTTTTATGCGAGCAAGATCATCTAAATTATTTATTGATCTCCTTACAAGATTCTTAAATTCTGTTTCATTTAAAGTATCTATTAATGAAAGTATTTTAATTCCATTTGTATCAAATTTAATTGTCAGATTAAATTCAGACTCCTTCTCACTTTTTACGATTGAGAAAATATTTTCTTGTGAACTTGGCAAAATCTTAAGATTACCTTCACTATAAAATATTTCAGATTTACTATTTATATCACTTGAATATTGGATTATATTCCCATTCTCTCCATTAGAAACGCCTAAATTAATTAAAGATATTTTCCGATCTTTATGAGAAACACTGATAATTTCATTGTTATGAAGCTGAACAATATTTGCTTCATCAAAGTTTAGCGCAGAATATTTCACAGATAATTCATTAAAAATATTCCCTTTATTAATAGTTGTTTCCTGACAATAAACATTTTTTATTATGAAATTTTTCTTATTTTTATCATATAATAATTCAATTTTAACATAATTTTCATCATTTCTTTCAAGAAACATATTTAAATAAATATTTGCAAAATCTCCATTGACTTTAATTTTCCTTTCTGCACCCAAAATTCTAGGTAATATGATACTTGACTCGGACTCATCAAATCTAATTTGCTTAATTAAGGTTTGAAAGTTTATATCTCTATTTATACTATGAATTTGAGTTTCTTTATAAGTCTGACTCGATATAGCAAATTTATCCTTTGAGTCTTTCTCATATAAATTATCAATATTTAACGACCAAACATCATGCTGAGTTGAGTTGAGAGTTACTCCTTGAAATAATGTATTCCCAAGTGATATGTCATTGAAACCACCTTTACCAATCAATTTATAGCTAAGATAATTTTCATAATCCGTTTTCAATAAATTTGGAAACTGTATGGATCTAGCGGAATTTTTAGCAAACTCTATGGTTTTGCTTGTAGGTATCTTCTCAAACTTTCCGGTTACAACAATCTGCCCTCTTTCCAATGATAGAAATGGCACAGCAAAAAACCATTTCCACCAAACCATATGTGACGCATCGGTCTTCCCATTCTCAGCAAATATCCCGCCATATTTTTGCTTAATAGTTTGATATTCTTGTGATTCATATAAATTATGATCAGTAAAAACAAAAACATCTCGTGTTTGTTCGTTAGGAGAGTATTTTAAATCAGGTTCTACAGGAACAATAAAGACTTTTTCTAAATATTTTGTATCTATTGTTTTTTTCGCCTCACTCATAAATGCATCATCAAGATTTTTTTCTTCGCGCTCATTTTCATTCACTTTAGTTATTATTTTACCATATTTTATTTCACCACTCTCTAAATTTATAGAGCTTATAATCGCATTTGAACTGAATCTGACATACTTATTACTATCTATTGTATAAGGGTTTATCATTCCTTGAAAAATATTATGAAAGACAGAAGAATCATACTGAAATCTTTCATACATTATTTTGCCAAAAACCATTTCATCAATCACTTGATCGGTAACAACTCCTCCAACTACAATACTGATAGTCGCAGGAATCACAAAAGGTCCACTTGCAGGCGAAAAAAGTGCTGCAATTGAGAAAAAGCTATCCGCAGCTAATCTGAGTTTAGCATCATATTCATCAATACTTCCTGCTTCAGTTTCATGTAAATTTTTAATATCAAAGCCAATATTTGCAGCCATAATTACTATACCAGCGTAGCCTACAGCTCTACCAAGGACTTTGGACACACCTTCGAAACCGATCCCTTTTTTACCCAAATGTTCTGCAAAAGAATTGATTAAGTTTCTTGCTTCTAATACTGACTGAGTGCCTAAAACACCTGCTGTGGCTAAGTGAATAGCCTTGGCAGAAGGCGATTCCTTAATGTCATCCCGCGTCAATATTAAATAAAGAAATGTCGAGTTTATACCAAAATTAAGTATATTTGAGCCATTTTGATAGCCCCATCGTAATTTGTTGACTGTAAATTCAGATAATTTTTTAAATCGAACATATCTTGTGTCTGTTGCATTTAATTCTAATATTAAATTATTTTCTTTATTTTCAAGAATAAATTCTTCATTTTGATCATGTCCAACTTCCCAATTAAGATTATGTATTGAATTATTGCTTGCTTCATAACTTTGAACACGATCTTCTATTAAATTATTAAAATCATTTTCTATTGATAAAGCTTGTATTCCATAAACAATATTTTCATGAGCAACATAGTTTTCTAAAACTTCTGACTTGAATTCCTTTAAATTATCACGCGCTTCAAGAGTTTCTTCACTATGATCACCTTCGTAAGCTTTTCTTTCTGCAAACGAAGATAAGTTCTTTGATGTTTTTTCTATTAAATCCTTTATATATCCTTCAATTTCATAAACACTTTCAGGTGTTTCATTATTATTTTCAGGTTTTTGATTATAAATTATTTCAATTGCTTCTTCATTACATTTGTCTATTTTCCTTTTAATATTTGCTCTCAATTTTTCTATTTCATCATTTTTTATCTTTAATTTTTCTTCTTGCTGACTAGTTCCCATAAACCTTCTAAAAAAAGAATTTTTATTCTTAAAAATTTCCATTCTTATATCATTTTGAGTTTTAATAAGATTTTTTTCTTCTTCCATTGATTTTATAATATCATTTCTCGTATATAAATCGTTAATCTTATCATACTTTCTCTCAAAAAATTTAACATTTTTTTCAGCTTTAGATATAATTTGATCTATTTCTGTTGTGTTTGTTATTTTCTTTTTTAAATATTTTAAAATTCTTAGCTGGTCTTTTGCTTTTATTTTCTCTTCTATAGCAAGTTCATATAAATAATTATCGCTACTGTTGACTATTGAAATTGTCCTAAATTCCGTCGTTATTAATCGATTTTCATTTTTCACCATATCCACATATTCATTTAACATATCCTCAGGAATTTTAGAGATATTTTTATTTTTTTCTTTGAAATTTAAAATAGATTCCTGAAGTTTTAACAGAACATCTCTTTGTTCGTCTAATAATTGTAAAAAATTATTTGCTGCGCTTCCTGAATTATAAACTTCGCCATTACTCAACTGCTTGATCCTATATTGCTCGCTATATCCCAAAGTGGCCTTAGAGTTAAGTATTAGACTTTTTAGGATATCTGCATTTACATTCGATGCCTTAAAACCGTTAGAATCAAAAAAAGTATAAAGATCTTCTCCTTCTCGAGTTGCGCTAAATATATGGGCAGAATTTGAATTAAAGATTAAAAGTTCTGTACTTTTATTTGCATTATCAGATATTATTTTTACTGTTTCATCAATTGAAATTTCATTACTTTCATTTGTTCTTATTATTTCATCGATATCTATCTTTTTTGTAACATATTGAGTTTCATTATGAATTTTGCTATTTAATTCTAATAATTTTGCAGAGTTTTTAATTACTTCTTCATCCATAATATCTGCGTGCGCTAAAAACTCAACAGCCATTCTAAAGTTTTTAAGATATTCAGTCCCTGCACCTTTATTTAACTTTTCATAATAGTTAAATATTTTTGTAAATCCATTGCAATTACCATTTTTAAGGGATTTATATACTTCAGCATCTATTCTCCCTTCCTTAATCTTCTTTATAAATTCACCTTGATTAAAAAACACTGTTTCCGGGAATACGGAGAGATAAGTATTAATCACTTTTTTATATAAAGTAGCTTCCTGAAATGTTGTACCCCACTTAAAATCATTTTCTATTTTTTCGGATATATTTTTATTCAATATATATTCTTTTAGAGTTTCTCTGAAGGTATTAATATTGTCTGACTTACTTATTTTCTGCTCAAATTCAGTCAAAATTTTTAAAAAATCTTCTTTTCTAGAATTTTTATTTAAAATACCAAATAATGATAAAATTCCATTTTTACTATCTATAAATACACGAATTTCATTTTTAAGTTTTGCTTTACTTTCAAAAATATCGATTTCGTTAAGCGGAAGATTTACATTTATCTTAAACTTTAAATCAAGAAGTAAATTAAATAAATCCAATTCTTCTTTACATCTTATATCACTCAAGAGTCTATCAATAAATGCGGACGAATTAAAAAGTTTATTTACGATATTTATGAGATAGATTTGATCATTTGAGTTATTTAAGCTTTTAATTTCATTAAAATTATTCTTGTAGATAATAAAAATCGGATCATTTTCGTCAAAATTTTCTGAATTTTCAATATTTTGCAAGATTGAAGCTAAAAGATTTTTAAGTTGATTGAAATTCGTATTTAAATCATTGTTTGTATTATCATCTAATAATCCGAAATAGGAATAATCCTGATTTGTTTTGGATATTTCTGAATTATTATTAAAACTTCCGCTTACGAGCAGCTTTTCAAAAGTTTGCTTTTCTAAATGCTTGTTAATTTTATTGTTCTTTCCTTTATCACATCCTTCAAATATAATAACTGAGAGTGAACTTAAAACTACTAGCCTCATTTTATTCTGCAATAAATTGAATTTCATTATATTATATATCCATTCTTGAAATAAAAAACAAAATATTTTTACTAAATTAAAATATTTTGTTTTTTACTAAATAATTCGATAAATCGAAATATTATATTTTTAAAACAATTAGTTACGTGTTATTTAAAATTCCATAACCAAATCATTTTCATTATTATATTATAAAAAAAATTTATTAAAGATGTTTTTAATATTTTAGTAAATAAAAAATTTATTAAAATATTTTAATTGAATAAATTTTAAATAATATTTTAATAATCATTATTTAAAATTTATCATTTATTTTAATTATAAAAACAGATATATATTCTATCTTATTGAGAACACAAAATGCCTTATTATTAGACATAATTATAAAAAAAGTTTCTTTGCAAAAATAAAAAGCAAAAATACTAGACTTAACTAACTCGGGCAATTTTTCACCTTCCGTCTTTAATACAGAATAAAAATTTGTTAAATTGAATTTTATTTAATTAAATCATTTAAGCATGAATTAATTAATATTTTTTTATTAATGTTTTAAAAGGAGATCTCAGTTGTTATTTCAAACATTAAATCAAGCAGCAAGAGACAATTTATATGCTCGTGCGAAAAATAAAACCATATCATTACCTGAAGGACAAGATGAAAGAGTAATAAAAGCTTCTGAAATATTAAAAAAAGAATTAAATATTAAAAGTATTTTAGGAAACGCAACAGAATCTGAAAAAAACAAAAATAGCACTTTGGCTATTATGAACAAAATTGCTGAAAAAAAAGGGAAAACACTTTCACCCGCGATGGAAAAAATGGCCATCGACACAACCTTTGAAGGAGGAGCTCTGCTTGCTCTCGGTGAAGTCGATGCCGTCGTGTCTGGTTGCCTAAATTCAACCGCACACGTGATCCGCGCAGCGCTCAACACTGTCGGACTCAAACAAAATACCAAAGTTATAACGAGTGCTTTTCTTTTAGCTCTGCCTAAACCCACGCCGGGTGGAGAAAGTCTTGTTCTCTTTTCTGACTGCGGAGTGATTCCCCAACCTTCAAGTGCAGAATTATCTGACATCGCCTTTTTATCGCAAGAAGCCTTTGCAAATTGGTCAGGAAGCACACCGAACGTCTCGTTTCTCAGTTTCTCAACCACAGGCAGTGCAGAACATCCAGACGTACAAAAAGTGCGCGATGCCTTTCAGCTCTTTCATGAAAAACACCCAAATATTGTGGCAGAAGGCGAAGTACAGTTTGATACTGCAGTTGTACCTACAGTTGCTGCGAAGAAAAATCCAAACGGCAAAGTACAAGGGCGTACCAACGTTTTTATTTTTCCTGATTTAGATTCAGGTAATATTGGTTATAAAATCACTCAGAGGATTGGGGGTGCCGATGCATGGGGCCCTATATTACTTGGCTCAGCAAAACCTTTTTCTGATTTATCACGTGGCGCTTCGGCTGAAGACATCGTACATGCAGCAATTTTAACTTTAGCATTGAGTTAAGAATGCTCCATTCATAAGAAGAGCGTTCTCCTGCTGAGCTATTATGGTGAAGGAACTTTCATAACACAACGGAAAGTGTCGCGCGCAATCATCAATTCTTCATTGGTAGGTATCACCCAAGCTTTTAATTTAGATCCTGGGGTTGAAATTTCTCCCTCAGCACCAAAACATTTTTGTTTATTCAGATTTTCATCGATTTCAAGCCCAAGAAATTGCATATTATCACAAATTCTTCTACGAATTTCCGCTGAGTTTTCGCCAATACCACCGGTAAAGAGAATTGCATCTGCACCACCCATTTCAGTTAAATAGGCACCAATATAATGTTTAATTCTCATCGTAAACATATTGATAGCAAGTGTTGCTCTCCTATCATGATGTTCTTTTTCCTCATCCAACAATTCGCGCATGTCGTTCGTTAAACCTGAGATTCCCAATAAACCTGAAGCTTTATTTAAAAGAATGTCAATATCTGATAAGGATATACCTTCTTTATGAGCCAAAAAATCCATTATAGATGCATCGATATCACCTGCTCTTGTCCCCATGACAAGACCTGCAAGAGGAGTAAATCCCATAGACGTGTCAAATGATTTGCCGTCTTTAATTGCACACGCTGAACAGCCATTACCAAGATGAACCACGATCACATTTAATTTTTCTCTCTCTAAATTTAAAATTGTACGATAGCGATAACTCACATATCGGTGAGACATTCCATGAAAACCATATTTACGAATGCGATAACGACGATAATATTGATAAGGCAATGCATATAAATAATTCACTTCAGGAATTGTAGAATGAAAAGCTGTATCAAAAACCACAACATGAGGAACTTTCTCACCAAATAAAGAGAGAGTGGCTTGTATACCTTTTAAATTTGCAGGGTTGTGCAAAGGCGCAAGATCGATGCATTCTTCAATTTCTTTTAAAACACTTTTATTTACAATAACAGAACTGCTAAATTTTTCTCCACCATGCACAACGCGATGGCCCACTGCATTGATATCTGCAATTGAAGAAATGCCTTCAATATTTAAAGTCCCAGACGTGATTTTGCGAAAGATATAGTCAAGTGCTGCTGAGTGATCACGAATAGGCACTGCTTCTTTGATTTCAATCCCGTTTGTGACAGTTATTTTCGCAACAGATTGAGTGCCGATTCGATCGATCAAACCTTTTACCTTCACTTTATCTTGAGAGACATCAATAAGTGCTTGATCTGTTTCTATGATTTGAAACTTTAGGGAAGAGCTCCCGCTATTTATTACTAATATATTCATACATAAATCCTCCCTGCATGACATATGCAGTTAACTTAGGAATGAGTCCTATTCTTAAAATGCTACAAAAATCAACCCAGAAGAATATGATTATGCCTATTCTTTAAAAAAAAGAAATTAATTAATAAAAAAAAATTAACATAAGCTGAAACATATTTTAGTAAAAAAAATTTTTTAACTTTTAAATAAAAGCAAATCAATAAATTTTTCTTCATTATAATTTATTATTAATTTTTAAATTTTTAAACCCCTTCATATTAATAGATTTTTTTTAACAAATAGAAAACCAATTTATTTCATAAAACAACTGACTAATATTACAAATTTGACAGAAATTTCAATATCCTATACGGTCGCTTCAGGAATACCGGTATTTCTGTTGTGCTAAATTTAATATAAACATTATAAATTAAATATTAATAGATTTGATTATAGAGGTATGTATGTTTAATAAGAAATTGTATTTAATTCCTATTTCTCTTTTCGCTACTATGAGTCTCACTTCATATGCGAATGATGAAGAAAAAATCAAAAATTTTATAAAAGAGTTTCAAGAGAATCCAAGTGCCGTATTAGATAAAATTCCAGAAAAAATTAAAATATCTGAAAATGTTAAAACAATTTCTCGTTTTTCTCAAAAAGACATTCTTAACAATGACTTTATCGAGAAAAAAGATCAATTGCGCTCAGAAATTATGTCTAAGAGGCTAGCAAATACAGAGGGCCACCTCGTTGTTCCTTATTCGGATTATCTTTCTAATGAAGATCCACGTAGCTTTGTAGATTATCCACAAAATTTTACTGATAACATCCAAGTTATTGATTCAAAAAATATTGCCCAAGCTCAGCTTCCATTCAATCCTTGGTCAGATAGTTATTGGCCTCTGTATCAGGGTTCAATCACATATCGTTATGCAGATCCAAATGTGCCAAGATCAAGTAACATAAAAGATTTTGATAATTATGTTTTAAATCAACGTCCCGCTTCACGCTTGATCGCAGAAAACCGGATTGATATGCTATCGCCTGCAGAAAAATATGACTTATTAATGGGCGACAAGAACTTCTCTTTAACAAATTCAGTTCTAAGCGGAATCAGAGGCAGAAACCCCGAAGGTTGGGAAGGAATTTGTCACGGCTGGGCTCCTGTTTCTTATATGTATAAACGCCCCACTCGAAGCGTGACTGTGCAAAACCCTGAAGGAGTTCAAATTACTTTCAGACCATCAGATATTAAAGCACTCAATTCCTTACTTTGGGCAAATTTAAATGTGAATACAAAATTCTCAGGGCAAAGATGCAATGACAAAAACCCTCCAAAAGATGCCAACGGAAGAATTGTTAGCCAGGATTGTTTTGATTCAAATCCTGCGGCCTTTCACCTTGCCCTCGTTAATCAAGTCGGAATAAATAAACGGAGTTTTATCTTTGATGCTTCCTTTGATTATACCGTTTGGAATCAACCTATCCTTGGCTATAAATACGTATATTATAACGTTTTAACAGGCCAAGTAAGTAATAAAGCAGAAAGCGTAATGATCAGAAATGCTGATTATACCAAGGATACCTTTGCTAAATATCGTTCAGGAAAATCTGCATATATAGTGGGAGTGAAAGCGACCATTGACTATATGGTAGAAACCTCTCCTTCGAAAGCAAATTCTGACAGCCCAAACCAAGATGGTATTTCACGCGTTGAATATTATTATGATTTAGAAATCACTCAAGATGGAAAAATAACAGGTGGCGAGTGGTATCAAAATGCACACCCTGACTTTATGTGGACACCTGTTGCTGGCCAAGATGTAAGTTCAAGAGCAGTTCCAAAAACCGGCTTAAACTATGGTGCAGAATTTGCCTATCACAATTTTTGGTGGAACAGCAATCCACGTTCCCCACTGAAAGAGTGGTTACCTTATTCTGTTAGAGCAGCGCAGACATATTCTGTTCCGCTCGAAAATGTCGTGCACAATCTGAATGCTTGGGCTGCCTACCCTGTTGTTAATAATCAAGCACCTGAAAATTGTGCACAGCAACCTTGTGTGCCAAGTGTTTACTCATGGTATCGAAATTAATTTAAAGGGAATATGACAGCATCATTCTTAAGAGTTATGTTGTACAATTTTCCCTTCAACGACCTGTGCAAGTGAAGCGCTTTTTTCAGTTGCAGTGACTACAGCGGAGATCAACATAGGTCTTAGCCCATGCTTTTCCAATTCATGAATTGCACTGATAGTCGTTCCACCAGGGGTTGTAACTTGATCCCTGAGTATCGCAGGATGTAAACCGGTTTCTTGCACAAGCTTAGCTGCCCCGAGCACAGTCTGGGTAGCAAGCTCGAGTGAAAGTTGACGGGATAGCCCCATCTTTACTCCACCGTCAGACATTGCTTCGATAATCATATAAATATATGCAGGTCCACTGCCACTGAGGCCAGTGACTGCATCGAGTTGCTCTTCTTGCACAATCCAAGTTTTACCTACAGATTCAAAGATATGTTTTGCTTGTTCGATATTTTGCATAGAAGTTTTCTTACTCCCACATAGCACACTTGCTGAACAATCCACTGTTGAAGCTATATTTGGCATACAGCGTACCACAGGACAATCGTTTGAAAAGTATTTATGAATAAGTTGCGTTGGCACTCCAGCTAAAATTGAAATCACCAGCGGAAAAGTATCCGAGCCAAGTAAAATGGGTTTCCAGCGTTCAACAGCTTCCAGGAAATTTTGTGGTTTTACACACAGAAGAATGGTATCGCCAGCTTTTAAACGTAATTTGTTATCGATATTTACAATATCATTATAACTAAAATAAGTAATTTTTTTTAAATCGATACCTTCAGGGGATTTCTCCAAAGGATCCAATGGGAATTTATCGCAGACATAAATTTCGCATTCATGCTTACGACTTTGCAAGCCACGCACAAGAGCTTTCCCCATATTTCCAAAACCAATTACAACTATTTTTCCAGAAAGACTATTTAACACAGAAATTATCCTCCAAAGGTCAAAAATCCAACATCAGGATACTCTCAGTAAGTAGGAGGAGCAACACTTTACTGCAGCAACTCAACTCTATGAATTCAAATAGTGACTTGAATTTATGAAAAAGTTCATTATATTACACTCATATCAAAGGAATTTCTCCTTTGGAAATAAAATTCGATTTATGATGCATAAATTTCACGAGATTAAATTATGTTTTTAAAAAAATTAAGCCTCATCAAGTTCTTTCTATATTTCATTTTTTTATCTTTTACTTTTCTTACTAATGCAAAATCATCTAATACAAATAAACAGATAAATGAAAACCCCACCGACGATGAAATATTTGAAAAATTGAACACAAAATTAGATTTAAATCTAACTTTTACAAATCAAAATGGTAAAAAAGAAAGCCTTAAAGATATATTGGAAGAAAAAAAAATACTTATTTTAACATTAAATTATTTCAGTTGCACAACAATGTGTACTTTTCAATTTCTTAATTTATCAAAAGCCCTCCAAAAAATGAATTGGCCAATTGGTAAAGGATTTAAAATTGTTACTATAAGCTTTGATCCCAAAGATACTATTGAAAACTCTAAACTATTAAAAGAAAATTGGGCCCCGAAAACTGGGCAAAAAAATGCTCAATGGGATTTTTATGTAAGTACCCAAGAAAATATTCAATCACTCACAAAACAATTAAATTTTTATTACAAACCTGATTCAGATGGAGAAACCTATTCTCATATAGGAGCACTTTATTTTATAAAACCAGATGGCACTTTTTATCGCTATCTTTATGGTATTTCATATGAAGCTGAGGATATTAAACATGCTCTTATTGATACATCAAACGGAGAATTAGGTTCTTTTCTAGAAAAACTACCCTTAAAATTCAAAAAATATCAGCCAAAAATTGGAAAATACACCCCTAATTAAATTTCCCGTTGTTGCCCCAATTCTTCTTTCTTTTCCCAAATACCAAAAAATCATCTTTTTCTCAGATATTGATTTTTAGAGATAAATTGTATACCTAGTCATTTGCACGATTATTGAATTATTATGCAATAATCTCGATTTTTTGTCCAAGATTCATTTTGAAAGAAAACATTATGTCGCAAGATCTCAGCAAATATCGTAACATTGGTATTATGGCTCACATTGACGCAGGGAAAACAACCACCTCTGAGCGCATCCTCTACTACACAGGCCGCAGCCACAAATTAGGTGAAGTACACGAAGGCACCGCCACTATGGACTGGATGGTTCAAGAACAAGAACGTGGAATTACAATTACCTCTGCTGCTACAACGACATTTTGGAAAGATCATAGAATCAATCTGATCGACACCCCTGGACATGTTGACTTTACAGTAGAAGTTGAACGATCCCTGCGCGTGCTGGATGGAGCTGTTGCAGTTTTTGATGGAGCAAATGGTGTTGAACCGCAATCCGAAACTGTATGGCGGCAAGCAGATAGGTATCATGTTCCTCGCATCGCCTTTTTAAATAAAATGGATAAAGTGGGCGCAGACCAAGATATGTGCATTCAATCCATGCGTGATAAACTCAATGCCAATGTTGCCTTTGCTCAACTTCCTATTGGGAAAGAAAGTTCTTTTTCTGGCATGATCGACCTTATCGAGATGCGTGCCTTTGTCTGGATGAATGATGACAAAGACACCGCACCTCTTATAAAAGAAATCCCAGCAGATATGCTTGATGATGCTCAAATATATCAACAAGAACTCATAGAAAATCTTGCCGACTTCGATGACACTCTAGCAGAAGCTGTCCTATCTGACAGCAAACCCACAGTCGCTCAGATTAAAAATGCTTTACGCAACGCCGTTATCAACATGAAAATCGTTCCAGTATTCGTAGGTTCATCCTTTAGAAATAAAGGTATTCAACCGCTCCTCGATGCCGTTGTGGACTATCTTCCCTCACCTCTCGATCTCCCACCAGTTGAAGGTATAGAAATTGAAGGTGTCGTAAAAGCGAGCAAACGTGCTCCAAGTGAAGATGAACCTTTTTCAGGTATTGTTTTTAAAATTATGACTGACCCTTTTGTGGGTGCGTTATTTTTTATGCGCATTTATTCTGGTTCAATAAAAACAGGCGATGCCATGCACAATACTTTGAAGAATAAAAAAGAACGCGTGACTAAAATATTACGTATGCATGCAAATGATCGTGAAGAATTGCAAACAGCATCTGCTGGAGAGATCGTTGCGGTCGTTGGTCTTAAATTTGCTACAACTGGAGACACTCTTTGTGATCCGCACGCACACATTGCATATGAGTCTATGCGCTTTCCCGATCCTGTGATTTCGCTTGCCATTGAACCCAAAAGCAGTGGAGATTTAGATAAATTAAATCAAAGTCTCAATCGTTTGGCGCAAGAAGATCCGTCATTGCGAGTTTCTACGAGTGAAGAAACAGGTCAAGTTCTTATTTCAGGTATGGGTGAATTGCATTTACAAATTATAGCAGATCGTTTGTTAAGAGAATTTAAAGTCAATGCAAATGTTGGTAATCCTCAAGTTTCTTATAGGGAATGTATTTCAATTGCTGCAACTGGAAGTGACACTTTTTCACGCGCAATTCAAAATAAAACTTTCTCAGCTAAAGTAACAGTTGAAATTGAACCTAATAATGCAAAAACCAGCATTGATATCCATGTGCCCGCAAAAGCACAAGTGCCCGCAAATATTATTGCTGCCATCAAAGAATCATTACAAGGAGCCGTCGGCAGTGGTTCTCTCTGCGGTTATCCACTTGTTAACTTGAAAGTCAATGTAACAGATTACTCATATGATCCTCAGGCCGTCGATGAAGTCGTCTATAAAGTTGCAGCAAGCAATGCTCTTAGAGCTGCATTGGCAGCAGCTAAACCAGTTATGATGGAACCTATTATGCAAGTTGAAGTTGTTGTTCCCCCTGATTTCAGCGGAACAATTGTTTCAGATGTAAACAGTCGCCGTGGACATATTTCTGGGCTCGACAATCGTGGCCATTTACAAGTTGTCCATGCCAATATTCCGCTTTCAGAACTTTTTGGCTATGAAACAGACATTCGCTCCCTTTCGCAAGGACGCGCTAGCAGTTCTATGCAGTTTTTACGTTACGAAACATTGCCTAAAAATTTACAAGACAAAATACTTGGTAATTAACGATATTTCTATTGGTTCTGCATTACAACAACTTACTTCACAAAAGCAAACGAATGGTAAAACGAGCGTATTTATGCTTTCACTGAGCTATGCATTTTCAAGTGATGATGAGAATAAAAGTGGAATTTAGGGATATTTGACACTTTCTTAAATATCTAATAAAAAGAAATGATCATAAAAGCTCTATTTCTTGAAAAGGAATTTTTTATGAAAATTGTTATGATAAATATATTTTCTATTTTTTTATTACTTGTTAGTTTTCAAGCCACTTCTAAAGATGGTAAAGTTAATCCCGCCTTAACCCAAGGAGAAAAACTTTACGTAGATAATTGTAAGATGTGCCATGGTAGTAATGGAGATGGAAATGGACCGGTTGGAAAAAATTTAGCGCCTAAACCGAAACATTTAAAAGCGTACAGTGCTAAACAAATTATAAAGATTTTAACAGATGGAAATGTTTCAATGATGGCACATTTTAAAGAGAGTTTAAGTCAATCTCAAAAAGAAGCTATTGCTCAATATTGTGAAAAAACTTTTTCAGACAAATAACTTAAATCATTTTTTATTCCATATTTTTAGATACGCATCTCTATAATTCGTATTTACTTCCAAACCTTCTAGTCCAACTATTTTTTTGAGAGTTTCCGATGAAAATAATATAGGCTCAGAAACATATCCACTCGGTTTTTCACCTGAAAAAGCCCTATTTAACTCGTCAATAATTTGCCAACCTTGTGCATTTAAAGGTTCACCAATTGTTGCTAACTGCTGTGAATCACCAGATTTTATTCTTTTAAATGCTTTTAACGAACCATCACCAGCAGCAACATTAATTATATCCGTTCTTTTGTTACTTTTTAAAGGGCTATCCATTTTAATGAAGTAGTAATCATTAATTGCTAAAGTAAAGGTCCATTCCATACCATATTTTGCAATTAACCGTGGAACAGCTTCTGGTACAAGAACATCTGCTTTAGAAATAGGGATATCTTCAATCGTTAAAAGTTTGCATTTTTCACACTTAATCAAGGTATCTTTCATCTGTTCTGTTTTGGCATTTGCCACAGCAAAACGACTGTCATTAAAAATGATCACCCCAATTTTATCTTTTCCAGAATTAATAATATAATCTGTAGCCATTTTTGCTACAACAATAGGATCTGTCGAAATATTTACAAATAAATCATAATATGGCCCTGGATTTTCCGAAGCATGCCAACCAACAATGGGTATTTTTGCTTTCCGGGCCTGAGCTAAAATTTCTCTATAATCATCTGGCTGAAACCCACCTAAAATAATTCCGTCTGGCCTTGAACTCACAGTATCTGATAAACCCTTGCGCAATCTATCTGGATTGCCTTCTCCATCGAAAGTTTTCACTTTCCAGCCAATTTCGTCAGCTGCATTCTCCACTGCTTTATAAACACCTAAAACTCCACCATTTTTAAAATCAGAAGCCACAAAAACAATATACTTTGACTTCATAGCTTTGGGACCGTCAACAGGACCTTTCCACTCATTTGCTTGGAGTTTAAAAGACACTAAAAACATTATTATTAAGAAAATCATGAAGCGAAAGAACTTAGCAAATGTATTCCTCAACATATTGCTCTCCAATGAATCGAAAAATATTATAAAGCTTCTTTGATATCTTGTAATAAATCTTCACCGTCTTCAATGCCAATGGATAGGCGCAAGAGAGTGTCTTGAATGCCTGCACTTCTTCTTGCCTCTTCCGACATAGATGCATGAGTCATGCTTGCAGGATGGGCTATCAGACTTTCAATACCGCCCAGCGACTCAGCCAAAGAAAAAAATTTGAGTTTTGCAACAAATTCTTTGAGTTCTTGAAAACCACCCTCAATTTCAAAACTAAGCATTGCTCCAAAACCATTTTGTTGTTTTTTTGCAATCAAATGATCTTCATGACTTTTGAGTCCTGGGTAATATACTTTTTTAATTTTTGCATGTGAATTTAAATATTCAGCAATTTTAAAAGCACTTTCCTGTTGCTTTTTAATACGCACTTCGAGAGTCCGTAAACCTCTTAATGTGAGCCAACTGTCGAAAGGAGCTCCTGTTAAGCCCAATGCATTTGCCCACCAAGCCAATTTTTCAAAATCTTCTTGAGCTTTTGCAATCACACATCCACCTACAATATCACTGTGTCCATTTAAATATTTTGTTGTAGAATGAATAACATAATCAGCGCCCAATTTAATTGGACTTTGGCCAAGAGGCGATAGAAAAGTATTATCAGCAATGACTTTAGCACCTACTTTATGGGCTAAAGTCGCTATTTTTTCTATATCAACAATTCTTAATAAAGGGTTGCTAGGTGTTTCTATCCAAACCTGTTTGGGACTCAATTCAAGAGCTTTTTTTAATTCATCGGGATCGCGTTGATTGACAAAGAGAACATTAATCTGCTCCTTTTCTTTTAATGCATTGAGCAGACGCCATGTTCCTCCATAACAATCATGGGGTGCAACAACGAGATCACCCTGCTTTAACACTTGCAAAATTAATGTGATTGCGGACAAACCGGAGGAAGTCACGACAGCACCATGGCCACCTTCAAGCTGATTAATTGCTTCTGCTAATAAATTTCGAGTCGGATTGCCGCTCCGCGTATAATCATATTCTCTTCTTTTGCCAATTTCTTCAAAAGCATAATTTGCAGATAAATAAAGAGGTGGAATAACGGATCCATATTGAGTGTCTGACACTATACCTGACCGCACACAATTCGTTACCAACTGGGATGTCATATAAAATTCCTTTCTAAAAAGATAAGACTGCAACAAAAATTTACAAAATATTTTTTAATATATTTGAAATCTTTTCTGTTTCATTTAAATAAGAATCATGCCCATAAATAGATTCAAAATCATAAACATTTGTTTTAGATTTTATTTCTTTTGCAAATTGTGTGATTTGACTCAGAGGCGTTATTTGATCAGACTTACAACAAATAAGACTTACATGTTTGGAAGAAATATTTTTAGCTGCGACCTTATGTTCATTTATAGATTTTGAAAGATTCAAAAAACGCTCTGATGAGAATGAAGTAACGAAATCTTCTCCTTTTTTCTTAAGATAACTCACAACCGAATTATCATGACAGGCAAATCTTGAATTTATTTCTTCGCTACTCCTGTACGTTATTATACCAAGTTGTCTTGCTGTCGCAAGAGCTTCTTTTTCTTTGTCTGTACCTTTATTCAATTCAACAATTTTTTGTTGAATAAGGCGCAGTGCGTAGCTTTGTGGAACACTTTCATGCGATGCACCTAAGGCAATTATATGTTCTATTGTTTGTGGATACAGTTCTGCAAATGCTAAGGCAACCATTCCACCATAAGAGTAACCAACAAAATATTTTAAGTGAGAAATTCCGAGATGCCGTAATAAAAATGAAATTGCTTCTGCTTGATCATGGGTTTTAACGTTTTCAAAATCTAAATAATCAATACTTATTACACAAAATTTATTGAGATCTATGCATTTATCATAGCCAACGATATTGTCCCACCAACCTTTAATTTGTTTTGTTTGCGAAGAAAAAATATATTTTGTTGAAGATATTCCCCCTTGAACAACAATTACCGGACCTTTTAAATTACCAGAGATTAAATAATCAATATAGACTTTTTGTTCCTTCTGACACGTATAATAATTTAGTTTTCCACACCCGACCTGAAATAAATTACACTTTTCCATTTTTACACCTCGTTTATAGGACATAAAAAAGAAAGATCTTCAACGATTGCTTTTGCAGTACCAACAGGTCCAAGGCCATTTCCTAAATAAACAATTTTTTTATCTCCTGATAAATTATATTGATAAGCCACACTTTCTGCAGTTGTATTTAAAGGTGATTTTAAATCGATCTCTTCATATTTAACATGTATGTTCCCTAACCTATCAACTCTTCCAACTAAACGAGTGGTTTTACCATCTTGTTTTCGTTTCTGCAGTAAGTTAGGATTGAGACTTTCGATGTGCTCTCTCTTTATATCTTCAGGCAATATTTTTAGTCCGAAAACAATTTTTGCAACGATTGCAAGTTTTATTGCTGCATCTGTGCCATCAAAATCAAATGTGGGATCTGCTTCAAGTAAGCCAAGCTTACGCGCTTTAGCAATACCTTCTTGTAAACTTAATCCCTGTTCAATTTCTTTTATGATTGCTGTTGTTGTCGCATTTCCAACTATTGAAATAGCTAGGCAATTGTCTTTTAATTCCTGCAAATTTTTAACTAAATTAAGTCCTGTTCCACCTATAACAGCATTGAGTCCAATTTTATCAGGAAATTCTTCGATAAGTTCATCAGCTCCATATGAAAGAGCATCTTTAGCAGCCAAAATAAGGTAACTACCACGCTTTAAAATTTCTCGAGAACGCTTGAGACTTGTCCGTGCATTTTTTAGATTCGTGGGAGTCGCATCGATGACAATATCGGAAGGATTTATAAAATCATAGCTTTTATCTGATATATATTCAGCATTTTCGTAGCTCGAAAGCTTGTATTTATTTTTCCTTTTAATATTTAAAATATTTTTAATATCCAGCCCAGATGAGTCATATAAAGTAGATTTAGAATCCGAAGCTCCGGTTAATATATAATTACGAGAATTTAAAAGCTCTAAAAAAGAACTCCCTACATTACCAACGCCTAAAATATGTATCGTGGAGGGTGAGATTTGTTGAGAAATATGAGACATAAGTGTTACTCCAAAAAAAATTTTAAAAAGTACATAAAATACTTTTGAATTCTAAAAGCAGAATTCATTTATAAAATTGGAGAACCCAGATGAATTACCAAAGAAGTGAGGATCTTTATGGGAGACGTGCATAAATAAAGATGATCTTATGCACACTCTTTCGATCTCATCTACCGGCAAGCCACAATGGGCATCCGAAGGATTTGGCACCGTTCCAAAGTCACTTTAAAGTGTTTGGAGGTTGCCCCGGCGTCGTAGGGCCTGTCCCTCTGCCGGTCTTGATGAGTCAAGATGTTTTTTACTATACTAAAAAAAATTAAAGACGCAATAGTCCATCTTGAAAACAGTCAAAACGAACCGAATGATTACCATGCGTCACTCACACCTAAGGGGAGCCTATATTCAGGCCAAGTTTCCTTTAAGCAAATCCAAGTCGGATTTTTTCCAAATGGTTAACCCCTAAATGAGTAAAAAATTTCGTCATTATCTCCTGAACTATTTACGGCAGCATGGCCTGGAAATATAAAATACTTATTATTTTTAAAAATTAACAACATCTGATAAAGTTTTATAGGATTTGAATCCGCTGGTTGAATATAATAGTCCTTTGGGCATAGCTTATAATTATTTTTTGCTTCTGAAGTTTCAACATGAAACATATCTGTTACGAGTGGCGTTTTATTTACAAAATCTCCACTTAATTCATGATGCACTTCGCCTACAACAAATGCAGCAGAGCCATCTTTATTCGATGCCCAATGATAATCAAAACTATTTTGCTTATTTACACAAAGCAGAAATTTTTTTTCTCCTTGGGCACTTGAACTAATAAATCTAAACGGCTTAGTTTCAGTAGATTCTAAAGATACTGCATAGGACTGGCTAAAGACTGCTAACAAAGATAATGCAAATTTTAAAATTTTCATAAAAGAACTCCTACAACTTTAAAAAAATTACAAAAAATTTACTTAATATTAAACAAGAGAACTACCCAAACGAAGAACTGACAAGTGTAAACAATTTTACAAAGCCAAACTGTTTATCCTCTATACGCAAAGAATAAATCATCGGTAGCTTCTTTATTTTCAATTTGATTTATATTTTCAACTTCAGCATGACCTGGGAAAATATAGTATTTATTTTCTTTACTAATTAACAACAATTGATAAAGTTTTATTGGATAATAATCTGCTGGCTGTATATAATAATCCTCTGGACAAAGATTAAATAACTTTTTGGCTTCTGATTTTCCGACAACAAAAAGTTCTGCAACCACTGCATTTTTAGTTACAACTTCTCCGCTAATAGCATGATGCGGTTCTCCCATAACATATGCAACAGAACGATCTTTTGTCGTTGCCCATATATAATCAAAACTATTATCTTTATGCACACAAAGAAGATATTTTTTTTCACCCAGCTTGCTTTTCTGCTGATTATTAAAAGAATCATTTTTATTTGATTTTGATGAATATGCATAGAATTGAGAAAAAATAACAAGCAAAGCCATTCCTAATTTTAAGGTTTTCAATGCATAACTCCTTCTAATAAAAGTAAACAGACAATTTTTATTAACATTCAAACAATCAAACAGAAAAGCACAAAGTGTGTACATATTTAAGATTGACTCATTTATATCTCCTTTCGTTTTAATCTAGAATAATCAAACACATTCTAATTTTATCGCATTTTTACCCGATTGACCAACCAGCTAAAGTATCTATATTGAATTGTTTATGATCAGTTCCTTTCACTTCTGAATGCCCTGGAAATATATAATATTCATTTTTAGAATTAATAAGGATCATTTGATAAAGCTTTTTAGAATACGAATCGGCTGGTTGCAAATAATAATTCTCTGGACAAATATGAACAATACCCTGCAAAGATTCCATATTTATCCTAAAAAGATCAGTAACAATAGAAGTGTTAAATTTATTAACTCCTGTGACTTTTTCATGAATTCTTCCACGAACATATGCATAAGATCCATCAGACTTTTTTGCCCATAAGAATTTAGAATTGTCAGAATAATTTACACAAAGAATATACTTAATATCAGTATAAATCATTTTACGAAAATCAAGTGGCGAAAAAAAATGATAATCTTGTGCGAAAGATTTTGATTGTATAAAAATTGCGAGCAAAGCAAAACTTAAAGATAAAATCCTCATAAATCATCCTTATGAATAAAAAAATTACACGAAAATTTAGCTAATCTAATATGAATTTATATTTTCAAATTTTTACAATAATTCTATTATTTTTAAAAAAGTTTAGAAGTTTGACATTCAATCTTTTTAACATTTTTTAATAGTTATTCACTTTTATAGAATACGATACACAAATCAATTAATATTTTACTAAAAAAGATTTGATAAAACAGACAAAGCAAGATCTTATCCACATTAAAGTTTTAAAAAAATTAGTCAACCTTTTGAGGATATCATAACCATTTTAAAATTAAAAAATGACTTAACAAAATTAAAATTAAAAAATTTACCAAAATAACAACAATTCTGTTTTTTGCACAACATTAAAAGAATCAACTATACATATATTTGTGCAAAGTCTAGAATTAAGAGTTTAGTTAATTAAAGCTTCAAAGATTATTACCATAGTTTGGAAGATGAAGATTGCTCAAAAGAAGTGAGTTAACTTACATTTGGTAAACTTTTAGTATGTCCAATTGTTGTTTGGATTATAGGATATTTGCTCGAAGTACCAGAAGATCTTAAAGACCCCCTTGTATTCATGTGCGCAAGCCCAGCTGCATTCCATAATTTTATTATAATTGCGAATCGGTGTAAATTAAATGACCAAGTGCAAACGAATGGCATAGTTATAACAACCGCTCTAAGCTTTATCACTGTAAACAACTTTATGTATCTATTATTGTGATTTATCTTTACTATTTAAAAATTAATTTTTTACCTGCGAAGCTTTAGGGATATTGACATAAAATTAAATTTATAATCTTCTTTGCAATAATTTCTTAACGAGTATTTTCATCAATACTTAATTTATTGATTGAAGAAATAAATTCTTGTGGAATGGAATTACCCGTACTTTTTCCAGCAGCTAGAAAAAATAAAGCAGATTCGTTATTTGGATTTATTTTAAGCAAATTATGAATTTTTTCATCATTAAATGCTCCAGTAATCCAGCAGTTTATACCTAAACCAATACAGAGCAAATTAAAGGTTTGAGATAAATGCCCCAAATCTATTAATGATACGCGGTATGTTCTAGAAACAGGATATTTCCATGCACTTAATTCAAATCGAGTTGTAAGAAAAACATTTATACTTGAATTTTTAGAAAAATATTGCCCATCGATCATACACGAAAGTTCAGAATCACTCATATTTTTATTTATAAAATCTAAAGAATGTTTAGCAGCATTGTAATGATATATTCCAGGTTCAATATTTTCTACATTATTTATCATTATATATGCTTGTGTTGGATGTAGATTTCCACCTGAAGGACAGCTCTTTCTTTTTCCTTTAATCGTAATGCCATCTAAAGCTTCGTTGTCACAATGAATATATCCAAATGATAAATAAAGCAACTTAGATAACTTATCTAAGCTTAAAGTTTCATCTATGAATTCGCGGACTGTTTTTCTATCTAATAAGCTATCCACGAGTTTAGAATGATCTAATAAATTCAATTTTGGTTCTGGCAATTGAAATCTATACTCTGATTCTCTTTCATATTCGAAATAAACATCTAATTTGTCATTTATTGTATTGCAATAAGAAATATAGTTATCTGAAAATTCTTCTTTAGAGAATGTACTATATTTTTTTGGTATACTGCTTGTGCCAATGTGAAATATTTTTGCGATTGTTCCTAATTTCCATTCACTTTGACATTCTTTTTGGACAGGAACTAAAATTTTATTTTCAATAAGATCGGCTTCGATTTGATTAAATTCCTTAATTTCAATGTAATTCATTTTATTTACTGTAAGTAAGTATTCTAAATATTCTTTTTCAAGTTCATATTGTTGGTGATATTTATAATCCCAAAGTATTAAATTATGATTGTTAAATACAAAAAATATATTGTCACTAATTCGATACTGCATTAATTTTTCCTAAATAAAAAAGGAGTGCTTATTCAGCAACTCCATTAAAAAAATATAATATAAAAATTATTTATTTTTTTGCAATTGAAACAGGCATAAAAATGTAAATTGTTGCACTTGTATTTTCTAATTCAACTATTTTCATATATATCTCCTTTATATTATTTTGAATGATTTCTATTTATAAGTTAGCTAACTGAAAAAATAGTAGCAACTTGAATGCATAAGTCAAGGTATACTAAAATAAATTTACAAATTTATTTTTTAAAAATTTAATTTAAAAATCATTAACTTTAAATTAAATAGCTTTTGTAAATCTAAAATTTACACTACGACCTTTTAAGCGAAGCAGAAATTTCAAAGCTAATCATACTATAAGTTTTAATTTAATAACTTCTACGGAGTTATATTAAAACTGATCATTCTAAACCTTAAGCCTCTCTAGCAAAAATTCTTGAAACACATGAATTCTGTAAATTCAATATCAGTTTAATAGTTTTTATTACAAAACATTACAAATACATAAGACACTTCCAATTTATTTATGATAAATTAGCTTTGTATTTTGGTACAAAAGAAGTTTTGAGATCATAAAACAAGACATATTATGAATTTTATTTGTTGCAACATGAAAATTGACTGAACCAGTTGAAACAATTTTCAATTATTTTTTGAATGAATACTTTAAATCTTATTGCTATTTTCAATTTATATCGTAAAAATTTTATCAATGATTTTCTTATATAATCCAAATTATTAAGATCAAAAAATATCCTAACAGAGTTTTTATGAATTAAATAGCAAAATATTTCTAATATTCAAGATATTTAATAGAGCTAAATATCTTTAACCATTTAAAAATCTGTGATATTAAATAACATATTAAATCGCGTTGTTTACAATTAAAATGCATATATATTATGCAAAAAAAAATTAATCTGAAACATGAGCAATTTGTTGCTTAGTTTTTATTTTATCCGTATAGTATCTTAAAATTGGTAGAAATCAGTGCCCTCTTTTTAATAATATGAGTGGAGGAATTTTCCCTTACCCTTAGACTTCTTAATAGAGTTCAAGTCACATATTTATTTAGAACAAATGGAGACAAAAAATGAATAAAGAGGTTTTTCATAGTGACATAATAATTATCGGAGCTGGAGCAGTTGGCTTATCCTTAGCAGCAAATCTTGCAAAAAAATACCCACAAAAATCCGTTGCTCTCCTTGAACGACATGATGGTTTTGGTAGGGAAATATCTTCACGCAATAGTGAAGTTATTCATGCTGGGATTTACTATAGTAAAAATTCACTGAAAGCAAAATATTGTTTAAAAGGAAAAGAGTTATTATATCATTTTTGTAAAGAATACTCAATTCCACATATTAAGTGTGGAAAATATATTGTCAGTTCATCTGAAGAGCAAAATGATGAATTATTAGAGATACAAAAAAATGCTGGTGAAAATGGTGTCTTGCTTGAATTGTTATCAGAAAAGCAACTCAGCAAAGAAACTAAATTAAGTCATTTTAAAAATGCACTCTATTCACCAGAAACAGGAATTTTTGATAGTCACAAATATATGCAAACGCTTGAAAGAATGGCTCAGGAAAAAAACGTATTTCTTGCCTACAAAAACTCTTTTAATAAAATTCTTGACATTAAAAATGATGAGATTATTTTTGAAGCTTATGATGAAAAACAAAATTCATTCTATATGAAATGTCAATATTTTATAAATGCAGGAGGACTTTCTTCTGCTAAAATTGCCAATCAGTTTTATCCAAATGAAATTTATAAAAACAAAGCATGTCGAGGACGCTATTACTCCTTATCTTCAAAGTACAATAATTATTTTGATAAGCTTATTTATCCAATTCCAGATAAAGACTGTGTTGGAATACATACGACCAATGAGCTCGATGGCAAAGTTAAACTTGGACCAGACTCTGACTGGACATTTGCTGAGTCCCATGAAGCAAGTGATCCAAGCCTATGCCAATTCTTTGCAAAGGAAGATGATGTAAAAGAACTCTTTTTTACTGAAGGTAAAAAACTCATTCCTTCACTTACTTTAAACGATTTGACCCAGAATTATATTGGTGTAAGACCTAAACTATTTATAGAAAATAAACCAGAAGAAGATTTTAAAATCTTAAAAATTATAAATGGCAACACCCAGGCTATTCATTTACTGGGTATTGAATCCCCAGGACTCACTTCATCCTTAGCTATTGGTGAAGATATTAAATTTGAATAGATTCACCATTTATTTAATTGATGATATTTTAATCAAAACAAAACTTCTTTATTATTAATATTATAAAATCATTAATTTTTATAAATAATTTTATTTATCTTATAAAATAAATTTGATTTTTTATTTTTTTTGCATTATATAAAAAATGCCATGGCAAAATTAATTTTTCTTATAATTAAAAGTTATTTATTTAACTTAAATAAGGGATTTCAAATTTATGCCAACTATAAAATATTTATTTATAAAATACTTTGCTCGAATAATTGCCATTAAAAAAAGCAAAAAAAAATTAATTTTCTGCTTTTCTCTCCTCAGTCTTCACTCATTTTCAGTCAGAGCAAACGATATTCCTGAAGAAATTCCAAAACGTGTTTATAGAGCCACACCCAGTAAGCCGGATAAAGTTTTTGCACAGGGTTTTCAGCGCTCACGAAATGAACATGCAGATTTATCAAGACATATTAATGGTGAAACTCAAGATCCGAGCGGCTTTATCAGTACAACATCAAGCATAGGATATGCTTTTGCTTACGCCGAAAGTTATGCTATGGGCTGGTGGCATGTTTCAGAGTTTTTTGTCTATGAAATTATTCCTGACGAGAATTTCGTTAGTGTCAGCAACACTTATTATCGAACACTTCGTAACGAAACAGATAGTGCTGCAAGAAATCAACTTGAAGAACAAAATTATGCTTTTACACGAGAAGATGAATACAGCGCTCTCTATACAATTCCTCCAGAGAGAGTTATTGCCGCAACTCGCTTTGAATTTGACCGTAATATTAGGAGATTTACCCAGCGCGAGAGAATCATAAATACTATTACCCGTGAGAATGAGCACTCTCCACAGTTGCAGGCAGCCATTCATCCAAACACCTATTCTTTAGGAACAATAGGAAATAGACAATATACATATAACGGAATTTCCTCGGGTTTTGCATGCGTTGAAATAACCCAATCCTCTTCTTTCTCGATGAGAAAAAAAAGAAGTACAATTGATAATAGAATTTGTCCTTTGACGCAGCCTCTAGTGTTTGAAACACTGGAAGAGCCAGAAAAATTCTTATCAAGAAAATCTTTAAAAATTGCTGCTTCTGTTGATGGATACACTTATTGTCTTACAACTTATGATAATTATATTTACTTAGATTATAAATGCAAAACGCCTCAAAAATGGAACTATACAGAGTTTGGACAATTTATTTCAGAAATAAATGATGGAAAAAATCAGCAATACTATTGTATGACAGCACCGCAAGAGGATGCGGGCGAAGATTATGCTAGAATGCAAATATGCGATTTGAATAACGACAAACAAATTTGGAAAATTAAAAAAACTACAAATGGTGAAACACTGATCCTTTCTTCAAATGGTTATGTTCTTTCATACTATAGGAGTTACGCATTTCTTAGAAAAAAGTATGAAGAAAATATGGCTATGAAAATATTGAATGCGAGTCTGCTTAAAGAAAGACAAGCCAAAGCACTCATTCAATTTTCCGTAGATCCTTTAAAAACAAAAGACAATTATATTTTATATCCAACATCTCATGGATATGCTTATATAGATGTTGCACAGTCTCTTATAAATTATACAAACTATTATAACGCTCACAATAACGCCTTATTCTCAAGTTATGGAAATAAAACGGAAGGTCCTCAAGTTTGCTATTTTTCTTCTTTGTTAAGAAAAGGAGGATCTTCGTGGGGCTGGGTGAAAGATGAATATTGTTCAACAAAAGGAAAAATGAATCAAGAATTCAAGTGGATATTTAGTAAAAAAGAAGGTTCGAACAACACTTACTCTTTATATGACATTGCAGATAATATCCTGCGTATAGATGATATCTCAGGCTCAAAAAATAGATATTATACATACACTGCTTTTAAATATTGGAGTGATAGTGATTCATTTGTTGATCTTTTTAATCTTCCCGATACGCCTAAACTTTATGCGGACACATACAATAGTTCAGTCTTATTTAACCCCAATCAGGAACAAAGGCGAGCATATGCACTTTCTGTAATTAAAGAAAAATATAAAGAGAGAATTCAGAAATTATTGAATTAGCCATTTGATATCCATTATTATTTCTCACATTCCTAATAAGTAAAATATTTTTTAAAAAATCTAATATTTACATAAATAAGATTTACAATATTTTCAATAATATCTTCATTCATAATTTTCAATTGTCTTAATTTAAATAGAGAAAATATTAAAAAATAAAATGGCAATAGTATTCCACCAATTAAACTTTCTTCAAATGTTTTGTGTACGTATATTTTATAAATAAATAACTCTATTAAAAAAATTGCATTACCCATAATTAAAAAAAATATGGTTAAAAAACAAATAATATATTCTTTTTGCATTTTCTACTCAATACTAACTTTAAAACAGACTTTATTTACATAGTTTTTTATAAATTCATTGTCAAGAATAGATTAAAAACTTATTTAAAATTTATTATTTGGAATTTTACATAAATATTCATTAAAATAATTTTGACTCAAAATCAGACATTTTGTATTTAAAAACAGAAGAATTTAAATGGAGTAATGCTTATGAGCTTAGATATCGATTTTTCAAAAACTGCACAAGATTATGCAAAACACCGAGTTGGTTTTCCAAGTGCACTGATTGCTCGATTAAAGCCTTTTGCCATAGGGATTAATGGACAAAATGTATTAGATATTGGGACAGGAACTGGTTCACTGGCTAGACTTATGGCCATGGAAGGCTGTAACGTAACAGCACATGATCCGTCTGAAAAATTAAACCAAATGGCAAAATTCTTATCTGTCACTTTGATTGGCTGCCAATTTCTCATTCTGTTGCGCAAGCGACAGAAGCTATCATTCTTAAATACAACCCCACATGGAAATTTGCTGGTGGCAGTGGATTTTACCCGCGTTGGTTAGCGGATTTAAGTGAAGCTGGATTTTCAAATTTAGAAACTTTTTCTTTTGATCTCGATATTCCTTACTCGCACGAGGATTGGTGCGGAAGAATTCGCGCAAGTGCAGGGGTCGCAGCAAGTTTATCCCCTGCTGAAGTCACAGAATTCGATCTAGAGCATAAAAAAATGCTCAAGCAATCTTTTCCTGAAGACCCCCTCACTATTCCTCATAGAGTCTGGGCTGTGATTGGATGTAAATCATTTAAATAAAAAGAATCCTGTGTAAATTTTAGGTTTCGCCAAATATTTTTTCTCAAATACCTGTTCAGCTTTAAGCTCTTTACGAGCTGCCCTGATAACATCATCCTCCCCGTAGGTTAAGATCAGATCGAGAGGAAATATTTTATGAATATCTAATACGTCTTTTTCCACAAAATCATTATTTATATAATTTTTATAAACAAGCACATTTTTAAAATTTTTAATATATTCCTTAAACTTCACTTCTTCCACATTGACGGAATCATTATCGAAACAAAGAAACAAATTATGCTTCGCACAGTTAATCTATTTTTCAAAAGAAAAATCAAAGGGATTGTACAAGATCATAATTAGAATTTTCACTGTTTTTTTTCCTTTCGCATTCTGATAAACTCAATATAGAAAGCAAAAAGGTTGGAATAAGTCCTGTTGCATTTCATAAACATAATCGTAAAAACTTTACCCAAGATGGACAGGATGAGCGAAGGCTTAAAAAGCGATACACTATCGAAAGATCAACAATCTGTTTTAGTTGAGTTGCAGAGCCAATGATCCCTGCAAATATTTAAGCAGAAAATTTTATTTCAGATAAAGTTAAAACCTAAAAATTGATTTTAAATAAATACTCTTTATAATAATATTAAAAAAAATATTAATTAAAAACAACATAATGCATAAATAATATTTTAAATTTTGACAATGTATTTAATAATTAATAGAAGTGATTATAGAAATATTAAATTAATTTAAAATTTAATATTTTATTTATATTTCTTATAAATTTATTATTTAAGGATAATTATGAAAAAAACAATAAAATTATCATTTTTATTTTCTATTCTTTTTAGTTTTCAAAGTAATGCAACTGCTGGTGCTTATATATTTTGTACAGAAGCTCCAACAGAAGAGACTACCTATGGAAAGAACAGGAAATGGGCAAAAAAAGAATTTATAATTAATTCAATTGGAAGAGCACAGGGTCAATATGAATCATTGCCTTATCCATTAGAATCAAAAAAAGATAAGTTGTGGATTAATGGAAAACGTGACGATATTTTTTATAGAAAAACGGACACACTTCGTCAAAAAGTACGTCGTGCATTTGTTCCTGAACAATCAATTACTTATTTAAGTTATAACCTCGTTCCTGATGCATTTTTTAATGATGAAAAAGAAGCAGATGCATTTTGCCAAATAATTGTGAACAAATGCAAAAGTGATTTTGGAGTGAACTATACTGGTGTAGGTGTTTCTAAAGGCGACTCATTTAAAAAATATGAGTGGGGTAATATATTAATGTTTATTAGAAATAGTGTAACTGGAGCAATAAAGACGGCAAAATATTGCAATAGCTCTAAATATTCCAAATATATGCAACCCATTCTCTATGAGTATGAAGGGGATTTTAATTTATTTAAGCAGGCTGAACACACTGCTGACACTGTGCAACTCCAACTGTAAATTCATATAAGAGATGGAGTGCAGTCCAATTTTATAAAAGAATAATTTAAAAAAGCGTTATTTATAAGAAATACTAACTTTTAATTCATCCATATAAAATTATCAAATAAGTACTTTTTCAAGAATATTATCTGCTTAAATTCCTCCATTGAACGCCGGTGATTAAAATTATAATTTTCCAGAAAGAATTCTGCTGGATCGCTTTTCCATTATATGATCTCTGGTAAAAATTAAATCATGGAATACGAAGAACCTAAATTTTCTCCACATTCCATGATGTTACCTTTTGTGGTTTTTTTGATCGAATACTTAAGTACTTTTCTCTTAAAAAAATCAATCTTTTCTTCAAATCATGTTGGACATTTTTTAAGAAAAACTTTAAAATATATTTTGGTATAGAATTGATTTTGAATTCTTTGCTAAGAACAACTCATTAATTATAATTTTAAAACTTTTTTTGAAAGAGGGGTTTTAATGGATATTATAAATCATTTTTACTTTTTTGATGGAACTGGTAATAATATTAGTAGTTCCCAAGAGCAATTAATTGGTAAATCTGTTGTAGCTGAATTATATGATTTGAATAATAGCTATGCACTATCAACATCTCTAGATGAAAAATCATTTTTAAAAAATTTAAATGGTCAGAAAAATATCAAAATATATTTTCCCGGACCAGGTGCAGGTCCAGGATATCATAAAGGAAAATTCTATGATACTCCAGGGAGAGAAAATTTTCTTGATCCATTTATTAAAAACAAATCTTCTTCTTGCACTACATTAAACCAAGTATCTGGTAGTGGATGGGAGTATAATGAAGCTAAAGCTCTTTATTTTGCTGCTAATTCTAGTAATTTAGCTAACGATCGTCATTTTATTATAGGATATAGTCGAGGAGCTATTACTGCTATTTCATTTTCAAAGAAATTATCTGAATTAAGACCAAGTAATGAAATATATTTATTTATAATCGACCCCGTTGCAGGATTTAAAAAATCAAAATTAGAAAATACAGATGATTTATATTATTCATTTACAAAAAACAAAGGAATTATTCCTTACGTTATAGGTAAAGGAGTTAAACATGTAAAAGTATTTTATGCAACCACAGAACAACGTACATCATTTAAGCCTCAGTTGCCTGCATTAAGTAATGAACGTTATCGTGATTATTCTCGACCATTGTATTTTTTAGAAAATACCAGTGCAGACATTTATTTTATGTATGCAGATCATAGACAAATTGCATATAGGAAATATGACAATACCTATATGTATCATGGAGCTGGTCAAAGAGTATTTTACGAAATTGCATGGTATATTAATTTTGTGATGAATAATGAAAATATAAATGATAACTCTCGGGACGTCTATCAATATCATGATTATTTTATAAATTGGCATAAATATGACAAAAGATACAAAGATCGTGACCTTAAATATAAAATGCAAGGTATGCGCTTAAAGGACAGAGTTATTGCTTCAGAATTGGATCCAAATGCTATTGGAGAAGCAAGATATTTAAAAATTGAAAATTATGCTAAGGGAGAATTATACAACCTACGTAAATTCGATTATGATAAATTGAAACAAATGGATTATAAACAAGATGTATATTTGGTTGATTGACAGGTACTGTTGCAAAAAAAAATCAATTGAGAGTAAAGTAACTTCTTTTGAGTGATATTTGAAGCAGTGGAAAAGCTTGGTTAACGATTTATTTTTATTTTTCAAAAAAAAAGTTCATCCCGAAATCGCATTCATAAAGGCACTGTCAACTGAGTGAGAACCGTGTTTCAGCTTAAAGGCTTCTATATTGTCATATTGATAGACAGAGGCATTGTGAATTAAAATTATTTTCCCTGCATATTGCGCAATTTCATCCAATAAATGTGAAGAAATAAAAACACCTTTCCCTTTCTCGACCGTTTTTTTAATTTTATTCCAAATTAAAATCCTTGACTCAGGGTCTATGCCAGCAGTGGGTTCATCTAGGAAATATACATCATTTTCTAAATTCAATATTATATTTGCCATAAACCAAGATTTTTCACCATTGCTGCAAAGCCCAAATCTTCTCTTTTTAATTTTTTCCCATTTGCTCAAACTGAACTCGTCATCTAGAAAGTTACGAAAGTTTGTGGTTTTAAAACTCTCCGAATTTAGTGAGTAAATAAACTCAAAGACTTCCTGACAGGTCAATTTCCATGGAGCCGATATGTTTTGCGCCATAAAAATACTCTTCATTTTCTTATCTGTAAAAATAATTTCCCCACTGCTGGGTGCAGTATTTCTTAAAATTAAATTGAAAAATGTAGATTTACCGGCGCCATTTCTCCCAATAACAGCAGTTATCCCCTGACAATCCAGTTCTTCTGAAATATTTTTGAGAATGAAATCACCCGATTTGTAGTTAAAAGAAATATTTTTGAGAATAATTTTGCGCATTACCTTTGCTCCAAAGGAATTATTTTAAGCTTTGCTGTTGCATATATTCCAGCTAATAAGAGAACTGTGCCGATTGCAAAAAAATTAATTAATGCAGTCATATTCTGAAAACTAAATGTGAGAGTATTTTTTATGAAGCGGATTGGATTGACAAAGGAAAAGTATTTTAAATAAATATTATCTCTGCTATTCATAATTTCAACCAGCAGGATCCAGCTATAAACAGAGACAATAGTCTGGACGGAGCTTACTGAAAATTTAAAGTGATTGAGTGCCGAGGCAAAAAAACCAAATATAAGGGAAATAAATAATATGAAGAGCATTAATCTGAAGCAATAGAATAGATCAATTTGAAAAAAATTTAGAAAATAACTTGCGCAGAAATACAAAAGCAGGAAGCTTGCTATATTGAATAAGCTGACTCCCAGACTAAGACCAAGCACCAAATAAAATTTTGCCATTATGTTTTTACAAAAAGAAAATAAGAAAATATTTTCTCTCCATGTTTTTAAACATATTCCCACACCAAAAAGGCAATTCAAAAAAAAATATATGAAATAAAATACATAAATGTTTCTTTTATATAGTATGCGTCTTGCATATCATTGCGAATAGAATAAAAAAACATAAAGCAGGGCATTAATAAATTAAACAAAAAAACCAAAGGCTCTCGCAACATTAATAAAAGTGAAGTCTTTAAAATAATAAATATTTTCATATAAAATCCTTATTTAGAATTTTTGGAAATAAATTTTTAAGATAAAAACTTAATTATATTATTAAATTTTGTCAATTATTTAAGAAAAAAAATATAGGTTACCAATTTTCTATTATTTTCTATTTTTTGATTTTGCGTCTGAACTTGGACTTGCAGCGCTATAAAATAAAAAGGAATAATCGGACGCAAACGGAGCTGTGCTACTCTTATTTGATTTAAGTTGCTTATTATTTTTTAATTGCAATAAATGAAGAATTTCGTTTGAAACTGATTTTAATTTATTTGCATTTGAACTTTGACTGCTTGGCATCTTTAAACTTGCATTTTGGTGACAAAATAAACAGGTTTTTGTTTGCTGAAAGTACGTTTCTAAAGTCGTATTAGCAACAGTCGTATTGGCAGGATCGGGTTGTTGATTACCATCTGGTAAAGGAATTCTTGCCCCAGGCTCAATCACTTCAGGACTGTTTGCCCAGACAACATTGACCAATTGGTAATTGAGAAATACGGAATTTGGATTAGCTTGTGCAATTACATTTTTCTGAACCCATGCATTCAAACCAGCAACGTTATTAGTAGAATCACTTGGAATAGGAGTTAAACGGACAACTTGTATAGGTGCATCATAGGGATCTTTAGGATAATTTGGGAAATAGGGATTTTGTGGAGTCGCACTTGCTGGTTGTGCATTGGGAGCACATTGATAGTGATCTGTTTTTGGATCACAATTTAAATTATAAAAAGTATACCAAGCAAGCATATTTTGTTTATTCGCATTGGGTGCATTGTTTATATGTTCAAACGTTGCCCAAATAAATTGGGGAGAGCGTTTGGTTTTATGAATAATATGCAAGCCCGTCAGTCCTACTGTCACTTCTTTAGGATTTTTTTCGTTTGGATAACTTACAATAGCTTTAGAAATTTTATAATAAGGCCAGGTTTTTGGATCCGGGAGTTCAACCCACGAAGCTTTTAATTCTATCGCGCCTATCTTTCCATATTGTGAAAAAGTTGCTGAACCGTCGGGTAAGTTTATACCTTGAGTCGTAACAAATTTTTGTTGAACTTGTGCATTATAAAGTTGATTATCATTGATATAATTAAACTCATCTTGATTCACCCGTATTTCATACAACGCAAGTTTTCCTGCTTGTGAAGTTATCCATGAATTATTTGTTCCGGCTTGCCCAAATTCATTTAAATTTAATACCTCCGCATTATTTGCTGCTTTAGAAATGGATGCCATGACTTTAAAGCCATGCTTGGATGTTTTTGCAACAGATTTTAATTTACTCTTCCATTGCTGAGGCAATGCCTGTTGACTGCACCAAGGAGCGGGTTTCTGTGCCTGAGCCAAGAATATTTCTGCGGCTTCTTTATATGTTTCCCACACAACAGGTGCTGTATTATTCGCTTTGCCAAAATCACTCGCTTTTACAGAATTATCTGCAGCACATGTGCTTGTATCTGCAACCCAATTTAAAGCAAGAAATTGTTGCCAAGCAAAACAGTTTGCATTTGCTTGGGAGTTCGGCACCCCCATATCGGTAGGAATTGTAGAATTTAATTGTGGAGGCGTTGAGCAATTTCCAGGCACACTTCCTTGAGCGTATGCTTTAAATGATAAAAAATTATTTGAGGATAATATATAAGAAAAAATGAACACTAATAAAACGTTTAATCGTAAATAAAAAAATTTCATTAATTTATTTCTCCTCAAAAATTAAAACAAAAAAAATTAATTTGGACAAATTTTCTCACACATTTTTATTTATTGTTTTTAAAATAATTTAGATTCATGAAGGAAAAACATATATGAATCCTGGCCCAGTCACTGCGGGTGGCATGCCTGTTCCGGGATTGTTTACTTGAATTCCATAAAGTCCTGGAGTTGTATTTTTATCGACATTTACCGTTAAGGTGAGCATATTAAATACACTCGGATACGAATTCCCTGGCGCAGCATAAGTCACATCTTGCAACCCTGCTTTTTGATCCACTGTAATAGAAATTCCTGAATTGGGTGATGCAACCACTGTTGGAAGAGCATTTCCAGCACCTTTCACAGCAGTAGAGCAGATCAAAACCATTTTTAAACCTTGATCTCCTTGTCTTACTTGCACAGGCACAATGACAGAATTTGTAGCGAGTGACATGGGGAAATTAACAGGATTAGGTACTTTTGTTCCGTAATATGCATTCCAAATAGACTGATACATCATCTGCACAGGCTGTGCTTGCGCAGGTGGTAATTTTGCATCATCCGTAGGATTACTTAAGTTAACAGCGCAACTCACTGGATCTAAATCATTTGCTGGAAGGCCCCGTGCAAATAAACCAACATGATACGTTTGAGCGATTTGACCTGCCCACTGAATATTGGATGTAACTCCGCCTGAAGTGATTTTGATATCACCAATGGTTTTTGTCACACCGGCAGCAATCCATTTTGCAGGTATTTGAAAGACTGCATGCAGAATAAAATTTCCGTTAAATGGTTGATTGGTTACCGGATCGATTAACATTTCATGCCCACGCACAACTTGCCAACAATCAGCTACACTTGCCCCTGCAGGGAGCTTGGGATCATCGAACAATTGGTAATTGCTGAAATCAGGTTTTTGAATATACAGCCCAATTGGATTGGCCAAAGAAACTTTTGCAGCAGGAGTGCCCCCCACCACTTGGTTTACCGATTGACCAATAAAAGGATCGCTGTTGCGAAAGGATTGACCGTATTGACTACAACATATAAGCGATTGAGGGTTTACATTGCCAACATTTCTTTGCACAGTGGCCGCGCCTGCCAACCCCACTTCTGTTTGCAGAGTATTTGGAGAACTTGTGAGGTGCATTGCACCACCGGAAGGCGCACTGCCCCGCACAGAAAGTGGTCCTGAATTCCATTTATTTAATGGGTTATACGCAGGTCTTTGGGTAGAGGGATCGATGACAGGATTTCCCGTAACAGGATCACGCAAATAAAGCTCTTCAACTTTCACGCTGATGGTATATGGGCTGTTTGCTGGTAAACCGAAATTAAGAGTTTCTTCATATTTTTTAGCCACTGTGTTGGGATCGACACTCCAGAGAGTGTACCAATACTCTGGGTTTTCACAGACAAAATCAACCCGGGTTATCTTTCTTGCGCTATTGCGAGTGACACTCCATTCACTGTATTCATCCTGCCAACCTCTGGGACCATAGGGCCCATAGGGGTGCAATTCTCCTTTCCAATTCGGATTTGGACATAAACTCACTGGAATTTGTGGAAAAGAATGCCGAGCACCTGAACTGTCTGTGTAATAACCGGTGTCTGCTAACTCAAACAATTTTTGTTGATCTAAATTATAAGGATTGGTTTCTGGATTATTTTTGCCCAAATAATATTGAATTCTGCGTGGAAATGCGATCCATGCAACTGGAAGAGCTGCTGTTCCAGCCGGAATATTGGTTGTACCTAAATTATAATAATAGGATTGAGGAGGAGATGTGACAAACTTTCCAGTGTTATCTAAATACCCCTGATTCCAGGGATCCCCAGCAATAGATTGCTCTGTAAAGGCATTGGCATTTAAATTCCATTTGAAATTAAGATCCACCTGAGCGCTTCCGGATAAATCCTGAATAAAGGCTGGTGTTGAAAAAGGCGTATATGTGATCTTGCTACTTTTATCTGTTCCTTTAGTTTTCTTTTCAATAGCTTCTGATTTCGTGCTTTTCTGAGTCATTTTTTGTGTTTTATTTGAACCACTCGCCATAATAATTCTCCATTCATAAAATTAATTCTTACTTGTTCCTGAATGTGTCATTAAAATTTGTTGATTTAAAATCACATATTAAGCAAAAATTAGCATCTCTAAATGTCAAATTTTTAACTCATTTTCTGAGAGCGATGGTATAGCAAATAAATTACAACGAATTGAAAAAAATCATTTAAAATTATGGAGAATAAATTTAAATGCCAATTGGATTATTAAATCCAATTCCAGTTGATGAAAAATTATTTAAAGTGCCAATTTGACTCAGTTCACAATAAATGTTGCTGCTTTCAATCGGGAACTCGTGCCGAATTTGAATGAAATTTACAATCCCCTCTAGATTAAATTTTTATCAAATTGTGAGTAAACATTATATTGATAAAATTCTTCCAAGTTAATTTCATCTTATATTTGGTTTTTTGTAAAAAATCAATAATGACTGTTTATTCAAATTGTTACTCAATTTTAACAAAGAGTTGACAGTATTATAATGAACACAAACTCAGTATGAATACATTATTATTTTCCGCAGTAGATTTAATATTCATATTAATATATTTCTGCTCATATCCACTTTTTTTGTTGAAAAAGTGTCAACTTGAAATGAGGGAGGTACGATCAGATAAAATATTTAATTTCTAATATATCTTTACGTTGATCCAATTGGATGCTGATTAATTATTGATAATATTCGATAATTTTTTTTACAATTTTATAATTAAGAGTTTTTAGCAAAATGTACCTTATCTTTTTCTTTACCGTTTTATTACTAGCCTTTTCTCCTGGTCCAAACGTTGTTCTAATGATAGATAATGGCTTAAAATATCATATTAAATATGCAATTTTTGCTGTATTTGGGACAGTTACAGCTCTTTTTATCTATGCTATATTTAGTATATTTTGTATTCAGGGTATTTTTAATATCTCAAAAAATTTCTATAATATTTTAAAAGTATTGGGAACTCTCTACTTAGTATATTTAGGGTTGAAAAATATATTCTACAAACATGGATTTAAAATCAAAGAAGAAAATGTTTACATTCCCCCAAAAAGAAAAAAATTATTTGCGGAAGCCTTTTTCTGCTGCATAACAAACCCTAAAATCCTTTTTGTTTATATTGCATTAATGCCAAATTATATAGTTTCTGAAAAAAATGTTTTAATTCAAAATCTTGTTCTTGCCATGATACAAATATCAACGGTATCGCTTGCAATGATTACTTATATAATCATTGCAAGAAAAGCATCTCACTTATTTAAAAATAAAATAAAATATGTTTCTTATATATCTGGGATGGTTATGATATTTTTAGCCGCCTCTATTTTTTTAAATAATTAGGTATTAACTACGACCTAGGCTTTGAGCCCTAACAATAATATCCACTTGCAAAAATCTTTAAGAAGTAGCACATTGATCTACTAAACACCTCGCTAAAAATTCATATTACTTAGCAGTGCGTCTGGTAACCTTGGGTCAGATCAAATTTCTTTCACAAGTGATTCATATAAAATTATGAGAATAATTTATAATTAAAAAATTTATATATTCTATTAAAAAAAGAGCCTTTAAAATAAAAGGCTCTTTCTATTTATTATTATTTCGCTTATAAAACAGTTACCCGTTCATGCTGTTAAGGAAATCATCGTTGGTTTCACAACGTTCGAATCTTTGCAGTAAGAACTCCATAGATTCGATCGGTGACATAGGATGAAGAACCTTGCGGAGAACCCACAAGCGATTGAGAGTTTCTCTACCGAGAAGAAGATCTTCGCGACGGGTTGCACTCTTGTTAATGTCGATAGCAGGAAACACACGGCGTTCTGCTAAGCGGCGATCGAGTACAAGTTCCATGTTACCTGTCCCTTTGAATTCTTCGAAAATAACTTCATCCATACGGCTGCCTGTGTCGATCAATGCTGTTGCAATAATGGTCAAGCTTCCGCCTTCTTCTACATTACGCGCAGCACCGAAGAATCTTTTTGGTTTGTGTAACGCGTTGGCATCCACACCACCTGTTAAGATTTTTCCACTGGGTGGAACAACGCTGTTGTAAGCACGGGCAAGGCGCGTGATTGAGTCGAGCAAAATCACAACATCTTTTTTGTGTTCCACAAGGCGTTTCGCTTTTTCAATGACCATTTCGGCTACTTGGACGTGCCGTTGCGCAGGTTCATCGAAAGTACTGCTGACAACTTCTCCACGCACAGAGCGTTCCATGTCCGTAACTTCTTCCGGACGCTCATCAATAAGCAATACAATAAGAACGGCTTCTGGATGGTTTTGCGCAATGGAATTCGCAATATTTTGTAAAAGAATTGTTTTACCGGTCTTTGGTGGCGCCACAATAAGAGCACGCTGCCCTTTCCCAATAGGCGCAAAGAGATCGATAAGACGTGTGCTATAAACTTGAGGATCGTGTTCAAGTTTAAAACGGAAGTCAGGGTGAATGGTTGTTAAGTTATCGAATAATATTTTCTCACCTGTGAAGTCAGGTGTTTCACCATTCACAGATTCAACTTTTAACAAGGCAAAATAACGCTCATTGTCCTTTGGTGGACGGATTTGTCCAGAAACGGTATCGCCCGTGCGCAGGTTAAAGCGACGGATTTGCGAAGGAGAGACATAGATATCATCTGGCCCAGGCAAGTAATTGTAGTCAGGTGCTCTTAAGAAACCAAAACCATCGGGTAAAGTTTCAAGCACACCTTCAGAATAAACAACACCATTGCGCACAGCTTGTGCTTCGAGCAAAGCAAATACGAGATCTTGCTTTCTTAAGTTCGCAGCACCATCAATGCCCATTTCTTTTGCCATATGAACAAGGTCACTGATGTGTTTTTCTTTGAGTTCTTTAAGATTCATAACAGGAACTTCGGAATTGAATTCAGGCTCTTTTTCATCACCGCTCACAACTGGACGAGGATTTTCTGGTCTTCTGCCCATGTTTGGATTGCGATTCAAGGGTTGAGAAAAATTGTTTTGCCCTTGAAAAGAACGATTTTGATGCGGAGCACTTCCACTCTGCTGCATAGCAGGAGAAGCAGGGTGACTTGTAGAGCCTCCTCCTGCGTTCATAGAAGCTTGAGGAGAACCCATTCTATTTGGGGGAGGCGCATTCATACCAAACGGACGTGGTGAAAAGGAAGCAGCCGAAGAGCCCATTGAAGAGTTTGAAGATGACATGCTCTGATTATTTGGAGAAGAAGGAGCATTGGATGAGTCTTTTGATCGCGTAAAGATACGACGTGAAGGAGTATAAGTAGAGATACCTTCAGAATCCGAACTATCATTCGAATTTGCAGAAGAGTTGTTGTTCTCGCTGAAAAGATTATTTTCATCGGGTGTTCTACGAATGTATCTTCTTGTAGTCGTTGTATTTGTTGTACGTTTACGGGATGAAGGTGACTCATTATCGAAGTCATCATTATTTTTGTCATCTGCCATGCTGAATGATTCCAAAAGAAAAAAAGTTGAAGGGAAAAATAAGAAGGGATTTTGGCTGGTTGCGCCATTTTAACGGACGGCTATGAAAGCACATATTTTTATAACAACCAACCTTGCAAATGTCAAATCTTATTTTTTGTTCCACGCATCCTGAGTTTTAGAAAAAACTTCGGTGATGGTTTTGAGAGCGAAATCTAAACTTGACTCCTGAATAATTAAGGGAGGAGCAAAGCGTATGGTCACATCGTGAGTTTCTTTTGCAAGTATACCTCTTTCTTGTAAAAGTTCACTGTAAAAACGACCGTGTCCGGCATCTTTTTGAATTTCAATCGCATTCAACAGACCTTTTCCACGCACTTCTTTTACAACATGTGACGGAAGAGAGGACAAAGACTTTCTAAATTTTTCACCAAGTTTGAATGCTCTTTGCGCGAGATCCTCTTCAACGATTATATCCATAGCTGTTTGTGAAAGAGCACAAGCAAGCGAGTTGCCTCCGAAGGTTGAACCATGGTCGCCCGGTTTCAGCACACCTATAACTTCTTTGGAACCAACGACAGCTGAAATCGGATAAAACGCTCCACCAAGTGCTTTGCCAAGAATAAGCATATCAGGATGACAATCCTCGTATTGGTGAGCAAAAAGCTTACCTGTCCTTCCCATACCTGTTTGAATTTCATCAGCAATACATAAAATATTGTGTTTTTTGCATATTGAACTAATTTTTGATAAATACCCTTCAGGTGGAATGATAATCCCAGCTTCACCCTGGATAGGTTCAAACAAAAAACCCACTGTATTTGGGGTGATCGCTTTTTCTAAGGCATCGGCATCGCCAAAAGGGACTGCGCGAAAGCCGCCACAAAATGGACCAAATTCTTGTTTATACTGTAATTCACTCGAAAAACTTACAATCGTTGAAGTGCGGCCATGAAAGTTATGATCGCAGACGATTATTTCAGCGCTGTTAAGAGGGATTTTTTTTACGACATAACCCCATTTACGTGCTATTTTAATAGCTGTCTCAACTGCTTCTGCTCCCGTGTTCATTGGCAATGCCATGTCCATAGAGCACATCTCTGTGAGCTGCTTAAGCCATGGTCCCATTTGGTCGTTGTGAAAAGCGCGGGAAGTCAAAGTGATTTTTTGCGATTGATCCATAAGAGTTTTTTGTAAACGTGGATGACAGTGCCCTTGGTTGACCGCACTGTAAGCACTTAACATGTCCAAATATTTTTTCCCATCGATATCCCAAACCCATTCTCCAAAACCTTTTGTCAACACAACTTCAAGTGGATGATAATTGTGCGCGCCATATTTATTTGCCAAATCTATATATTTTTTTGCAGTCTCTGAACTCATTGGGTTTGTCATAAGGTCACCTTTGTTCTATGTGATGCTGTGGATAAAAAAGAGAAACAAATACATTGGATCTTTTTTATATCTTTGTTTCTCGCTTATCGCCAAAAAATTGAGGAATAAAAAATGAGCGCAGTTCCCCACAACAATAAGCTACTAAAAAAACAAGAATTCTGTTGGATACACATAACTGACCTAAGAGTTTTTCTTTACTTAGGAGCCAACCAATATGAAGAGAAAATTGGGCAAAATTTGCGACTTGATCTCTCTCTCAAAATTCAAATCAATGATACCAATGATAAGCTTGAAAATACGGTTGATTATAGTTATGTGTGTGAATATATCACAGAAAAAATAAAAGAACTGAATAAAATTAAACTACTTGAGTTTCTTGCTGAACAGCTGCTCAATTCTATTGGAAGTAAATTCCCGAAAATCGCCGCAGCGCGTATTGCTATTGAAAAGGGCTATGTCCCTCTCCACAACTTTACAGGCAAAATAAAAATAGAAGCTGAAAAAGAATTTTATTAAAAAAAGGTGTTTCGCTGTTTAAACGAAACACCTTTTCTCTTAACTTTCTATAAAAGCTTTTAACTTTTTAGAACGGCTTGGATGACGCAGCTTTCTCAATGCCTTGGCCTCTATCTGACGAATACGCTCACGCGTTACATCAAAACTTTGCCCCACTTCTTCGAGTGTGTGGTCTGTCTTTTCACCAATACCAAAACGCATACGCAAAACTTTTTCTTCACGCGAAGTTAAAGTTGCCAAGACCTTTTTGGTTTGGTCGGAAAGACTTTGGTTCGCCACGATGTCAATAGGCGCACCATGGGTTTTGTCTTCCAAAAAGTCTCCATAGTGATTGTCTTCTTCTTCGCCAATAGGAGCTTCGAGAGAAATCGGTTCGCGGGCAATCTTCATCACCTTACGTACTTTTTCAATACTCATGTCCATGCGTTGAGCAATTTCTTCGGGAGTGGGTTCACGCCCCATTTCCTGCACAAGCTGACGGCTAGTTCGTACCATTTTATTAATAGTTTCAATCATATGCACAGGAATACGGATCGTGCGCGCTTGGTCTGCAATCGCACGTGTGATAGCTTGGCGAATCCACCAAGTCGCATACGTACTGAATTTGTAACCACGGCGGTATTCAAACTTTTCGACGGCTTTCATCAGGCCGATATTACCTTCCTGAATAAGGTCGAGAAATTGAAGTCCACGGTTCATGTATTTTTTAGCAATCGAAACAACGAGGCGCAAGTTTGCTTCAATCAGCTCACGCTTAGCTTCTTCAGCAAAGCGATTTGCATTGCTTATCACTTGGTACTTTATCGCAATTTCACTTCTGCTTAAGAAACAAGCTTGTTCACTTGATAGGATTGCGTTTTGCGCAGAGATATAAGTGTTTTTAAAGTTTTCCCAGTCTCTTTCGGTTAAGAAATTCACTTCGATGGGACGAGAAGCATTGTTATTGCAATAAGCAGCTAAACGCGCTTCATCGAGACGTGTTCTCACTTTAACTTTATTGATTTCTTTCATGCAGTCAGAGACTGACTTTGCATGCGTGTCGAGCTCCGTTACAATCTGCTGAATAATACGACGATTGACATTGATTTCCTTGATAATTTCAAACATTTGGCTGCGCGATTCATTGAGAATTTCGCGTTCATGGTTAGAAAGTTTATCAAGTCCCTGTAAGCCAAATTTATCTTCAATTTCAACCGCTGTGTTCGCAAGCTTCATAAAGCTTTCAACAAGGACGCGCACGCGTTGGGATTGACCTTCATCGTTCGCTTGATCTTGCTCATCATCAAAACCCTTAACTAGGTTTTTGGCTTTGATAATACCGTCGATAAATTTTTGTCCCACATCGCACATATGGTTGATGCCGATACGCAATGAAACCAAATGCTCAAGCAGCTTATTTTCTTCATTTTCAATTTTCTTAGCAATTTCAACTTCACCATCGCGGGAAAGAAGAGCCACTTGCCCCATTTTTCTCAAATAGACGCGCACAGGGTCATTGCTACGCCCCGCAGCATCGAGGTCTTCTTCTTCACCACCGAGGTCAGCACCAAATTCTTCGGCTGCTAAGAAGTCATCTTCTGGCAATGCGGTTGGATCTTCAGATTCGGAATCGACTTCTGCAAGAAGATCTTCTTCTTCATCTAGAGTGAAATCATCAATTTCTTCATCAACAGCAACTTCATCGAAAGAATCTTCTTCCTCGGAATCGGCGCCTTTGCCTTTTGCTTGTTTTGCGGGCTTTTTAGTTGACTCCGCTTTGACATCTTTCTTTTTGGCATTTGCAGCTGCAGCGGAAGATGCACTGGCAGCCGCTGCTTTTTTGTCTTTTTCTTCGATTTCTTGCACAGCAGAGGCTGTAGCTTTATTCTCTTTTTTAATTAAAACAACTTTATCAGCAGCTGGTTTTGCCTTTTTATCTTTGCTTGAGTCTAACCCCTTTAGGGAATCTGAAGATTTAGCTGACTCTACACTTTTCGCAGCAGGAGCTTTTCTCGCAGGACTTTTTTTGGCCACGCTTGCTTCTGCTGTGTGTGACTTTTCAGCTTCTGTATTTTCATGAGATTTTTCGACAGTTTTTTTTGCTGGGCTTGCGGCTTTTACAGCAGTCGCTTTTCCGCCTGCCCCCTCTGCTTTTGCCCGTACAATTTTGACTTGCTTAGGCGCAGCTAAGGATGTTGTTAGCTCGTCCTTTCCTTTTGCCGTATGCGCAGCGAGAACGGAAGCAGCTTGAGGCTCTTCTTTTCCCTTTGCCACTGAGGCAACCGGAGAGGTCAGTTTAACTGATTTTTTTGCCGCAGACGGGACTTTGCTCGTTTCTTTATCGCTCACTTTTCCACTTTTCTCTAACTTAAAAGGACTTGATTTTTCCCCAAGTTTTTCAGCCTCTTTTGGCTCTCTTTGGGGTTTAACGGCATGATGTTTCATATCTTTTTCAGATTTCACTGCAGGAGTTTTTTTCACCTCCTGAGCAGCCTCTGGTGAGTCTTTAGAAACATGTTCAGATGATTTTACAGATTGTTTTTTAGTCAAAGGCTGATTCTCTTTTTTTACTGTCTTAGATGGTTCCGCAGACTTTGCTTGAGGCTGAGCTTTCGCAGGAGTCTTTTCTACTTTTTTTGCCTGTGGTGCAGGCTTTGCGTTCATAGTTTTTTCTTTGCTTTGGGTATGCTCAGAAGCACGTTTCTGACTACCAATGACAGCTGACTTTGACTTGGAATTCGTCATATTTTAAAAACCCCCAAGAATCACAAAACAAAAAACTATTCGAACAGCGATGCTTGAATAGCACAAAAGAAATAATTTGAAATGATTTTTCTTTCATTGCAAACTAAAAGATTCGAAATTGCTAAATTTTGTACGTCGTCGCATTCTCTCCTTGACAAGATCTTGAAATTGCTTATCTATCTCGTTATCAAAATGAAAACTCGAAAATGCCCGCAGAGCATTATCAATATAATCGAGTTCAAGGTGGAGTAAAGTCTCTGCAACAAATGAACTCAATCCACCACGTTGCGCTGACAATTTTACGTTTCGCAGCTGAAACCTTAAAAACCCAGAGTTTTTTAGATCCCAAATATTTTTTAATGATATCATGGACACATTGCCAGGCAAGCCTTCCTTCAACAATTCCTCCTTATGAAATTGTAATAATACATGTGCTTCCGAAGTCACATAAGCAATAAGGAGCTTTGCATGAGAAGAAAATTCCCAAGAATTCAAGCCTTCTAAATCTAGCAAACTAACATAGGGATTTTCAATCATTATGGCAATGAATTCAAGAAAAACCGCAAAACTTTGCGCAGACATTTGATGATTAAGAGCTAAAGCACAATACATTTCATCACTCTCTTCACCACTGGAAAGTCCTTGAGCCACATTTCTGAGTCGGTCAGGCAGCTCTGCAAACTTTGAATGCACTAGGGTAAAGAGAAATTTAACCTCATGAGTGTTCAAAACTGGCCAGTCTTCAAGGGTTTTTTCCTGCAAAATCGGGCTTTCTTTTACTGCCAAAGGTCGATTTACAGAAAAAGACTTTTTCCCCATTTCGTTGCGCAAACTTGAAACGGTCATATTTGAAAAATATCTTTCGCACAAAAAACTCAAAACTTCATTTTGAGTAGATTGATCTGGATGCAAAGCAACTAAAGCAAGAACTTGTTCTTTCACTAAACTTAAAAATCGCTCTGGTTGAGAATTTGATTCAACTAACAACCATTCACAAATTTTATGTAACAAAGGTATACGCTGTTCTGTTAATTTAAAAAACCGTTCGACTCCAAACTTATGGATGAATTCATCAGGATCTTTCCCAACAGGAAGAAGCATATATTCTAAATCGACGCCAGAGTAAGGAAAAGCCACTGAAAAAGATCTTTTCGCTGCATTTTGACCCGCTTGATCACTATCAAAACATAGGACGATTCTTTTTGTCACTTTAGTTAAGATTTCCATATGCGCTTGAGTCAAAGCTGTACCCATAACAGCAACTGTGTTAGTGACGCCCGCATTGACCAAAGATATACAATCCATATATCCTTCAACAACAATAACATACCCATAGCTGACTATCGATTTTAAAGCACCATAAAAATGAAATAAAATTTTTGACTTTGCAAATAAATCAGATTCTGGTGAATTAATATATTTTGGCATTTCTTTTGCTTGCAATGCTTGGTTTTTAAAAAAAAGTCGACCAGCTAATGCCACGGGAGTTCCATCTGTTCCATATATTGGAATTATAATTCGATCATGAAAAAGATCGAAATATTTTCCCTGACTCATTCTCGGTTTTATGAGACCCAATTTTAACGGTGTTTCAGAAACAATAATATTATTTTCAACTTTACGAGATAGATCATTGCTTCCAGGGCAAAAACCCAAATTCCACGCAATGATTTGCTCATGGGAAATGCCTCTTTCTAAAAGATAAACTTGCGCTTCTTTGCCTTTCTCGGACATTAAAATTTTATGGTAAAAAAGAATTGTCTTATGTAAAAAATCTTTTTCACTCGCAATTTTATTTAAATTATTTTCAGGAATGACATCCACTTTTTCAACTGATTTTATGCTCAATTGATCCTTACTTTTTTCTTCTTTTTTTAAATAATTAATTTCTTTATTTTCTTTTTTGAAATTTAAGTCATACTTATTTCTGCTTTGTGCTTGAAATAAAATTTCTTTAGCTGAACCAAAATAAATGCGACTCAAATTATCCAAAATTCTATTTTTTCGCTCAAAATCTTCTATTTTGTTCAAAACAGGTATTATAAATTTCTTAAATTCTTCTATTTTTTGAGATTCAGACACATGCTCAGCATAAATTACTTTTTCTGTTACTTCATTTATTACAAATTTTATTTGGGAAAGCCATTTTTGCAATCCATTATCGTCATAGTTTGTTAAGAAATTTCTCAATCCACCTGCCGTTTTTGGAAATTTTAATATCTGTAAAGTAATGTCTTCTAGATGAATATTATCAACAAAAGTTTTCCACAAAAATGAATTACAAGCTTTGGAATCCTCGAGAACCAAGGTAACTACAGGCACTCTTTTGGCAAAGATTTTCGTTAAATTTAAATCCAATTTTTCACCGATACATACCACTGTATTTGCAATATTTCTTTGCGCTAAAAAAAGAAAATCAACTAGGTTTGTCACAACAAATAATTGCTTTGCTTTTGCTGCATGGGAACGTGCATTTTGCCAATTCATTACTGGTAAAAAAGATTTTGGATAGGGAGTGTATTGCTCTAAATCTGTAAATAGCTGCAGACAATCTTCTTCCGTTTTAATGGATTCAATCGCAATTTTTTTTGAAAAAAGAAAGCCAGTTATTTTTCCGCTGTCTTTATAAATTGGAAATACCAGACGTTCAGATAAATCAAACGGTTTATAATTGCCAAACTCTCTTTTACTAAAAAAATCATGACAAGCCTGCGCTGATCCAGAATAGCCATAATCAAATTTTCGTTGGTCTATTAAAAACAAATAGAATGCACTGTTTTCTTTTTCTGCATTTTTAAGCAGTAATAAAAGATTTTCTTTAAAAAAAGCTTCCATATCCATAAGGTTTTTATTCTGCTTCTCAAAAAAAGCAGCACTCAAATGACTCTTAGGATCTTGATCGCTTGGGCTTTCATACTCTAAGGGAAGTTGATACATTTCAGCTAAACTTTGCACAGCCTCACGAAAAGAAGCACCTGTCCTATGCATTTCATAATCAATTAAGTTGCCGTGCGCTTTGCAAGCAAAACAATGATAGTTATCTGTATAAATGCATAAACTTGGGGATGTATCTTGGTGAAATGGACATTTGGCAACAGAATGACTGCCCGAACGCTTAACTTCTAAGTAGCGTTTGAGGTGATCTGGTAAGTTAACGGTATCAATAATATTCTGAATAGATTGCTTGCGAAGCCTCAAATAAGAACCTCACCATTTGTTGAAGTTTTTCTTCTCCACTCCGAGGAGTTTGAACCTATCACACTTTGAGCACTTAGGAAAAAAAAGAGAGAGCCGTTTTTCACAACTCTCTCTTTCTTTAAAGCTCTCTTTTAGCTCAACAAAGACTCATTAAGCCATGAGTTTCTTTTGTTTTTTTAGAGCGCGCTTACGAGCAGCCATACGTTTTCTCTTGATTTTAACAGAGGGTTTTTCATAGTGCTCACGTTTGCGAATTTCAGAGAGAATACCTGCTTTTTCGCATTGCTTCTTAAAACGACGCATCGCGCTTTCAAAGGTTTCACCTTCTTTAATCTTTACAACTGGCATATTGTTCACCCCCCTTCTATATAATCTTCCGAGCATTAAGCCTCAGCCCTGAGCTCGAGAGGAGTGCATATCTTATAATTTCAAGAATGACAAGGGTTGATTGGAGGATTTTGCGGAGAAAAGTATATTTTGTTCTGTTCAACGTGCAAACGTACATTGGCCAATTTCAGCAGCGATTGATCATGTGAAGCAACAATAACTATGCTGTTTTCCTGTCTCAGCCGCTCAATCACCTGCAGAATTTTTTCTTTGCTTTCGCTATCAAGACCACTTGTAGGCTCATCGAAGAGATAGATTGACGCTTTTCGCAGCATAGCACGTGCTACCTCAAGTCTTTGTATCTGTCCGCCAGACAGTCCTCCCAAATATTCGTCAAGATCGGTTTCAAACCCTCGGGCAAAATACTTGAGGGAAGACAGCAAGCCCACCTCTGAGAGGGTTTTATTGAGCTCTTCTGCACTGCTATCAATGGAATCACAACAGAGGTTTTCCCGAATACTCCCCTTTAATAAAAAAGGTCTCTGGCCAATATGCGCTATTTGAGCATCTGCAATTCCCTGAACTGAATTCTTTATTACTATGGAGCCTTGTGTGGGAGCATAAAGCCCACCAATAAGATGGAGTAGAGTTGACTTTCCACCCCCAGATTCCCCGGAAATTCCATAAATTTTCCCCGATTCAAAAGATAAATTCAGCTCAGAAAATAACCAGCGCTTTTCCCCTTCGGTAGCAAATGGAAAACGAAACCAAATATTATTTAATTCTAACAATGTACTTGTTGAAGCTACGGAATTTGTATTTGCTATATTATGAGAATAGGAACTCAGAAAAGTCATAGGCTTTTCCCCTGCCTCGAGCATTCTCTTTATGCGCTCGATTGAAGTCGCAGATTTTTCCAGCTCAAAGAAAAACTCTATCATGCGATCCGCAGAAATAAATAACTCTCGTGATAATAAAAATAACAAAAATAGCTTAACAAAGGATAGAGTACCTTTTGGGTAATAATAATTCAGCATTAATATAACTAATATCGTTACAAAACTCACAATGGCAGTAAATATAGATATTTTTCCATGAGTTGTATATATATAATCATTCTGTTTCTTTAAGTTCTCCGATGCACCATTGTATTTTAATTGATACATATTGACAAAACGATTCATGCGAATAGAAGAGGCATTGTCTATGATCTGATGATAAAAAGCGGTTAATTTATCAAATGCGCTATACAATCCCGGAAGAGTCGCTTCGAGTCTGACCTGATTGATTTTGCGAAAACTAAGAATAACGGCTAGTGCAAGAATTTCTATAAATATCGTTCGCAAATCCAAGAAAGCAATTAATACGCAGGAAAGAATAAAGCGGATGAGCAAACTGAAGTTCGGCAATAACTTTTTGGTATTAAACTGCGCAACCAAGTATGAGTCTTTTGTATAGACTGATGTATAATATCCTTTGTCATGTTGCGAAAAGGAATCATATGGCATTGTCAAAATAGCTAAAGCCAGCCTTGCCTTTATAAAAACCTGCATTCTTTGAAAACACAATTCGGTTAATTGCATAATCAATGGATTTAATATCGTAATGGCAAAATAAATAACGATAAGAGGAATAATAAATACGCTCGTCGCGTACTTTGTCAGCTCGCCGCCAGCTATCCCCATGCGATCATATTGAAAAATAAAAACACACTTCCCAAGAAAAGCCTCCACCAATAAAAGTGCAAAATAAAAATAAAGATATGAACTCTTATTTTCTAATAACAATTTGATAGAAAAATATATTGCGCTCTTTATTTTCGAGAAGTTTTTCATATTTAACCTAATTATTTTCGGAAAGATTAAATTTATGAAATTTAGTTTAATTCATTTACGAAATAAATCAACAATAAATATTCTTGCTCAAAAAAATAGACGTTCTTTTATTCATAACTCTCATTTTTCACAAATATAATTTTCCTATCTTCTGTAAATTTAAGTTGAATAGGCAAATTTCTTTTAGAAGAGAGAGATATATTATAACGAATAACTTGGGCAACGGAAACTTCTTCGAAGCAAACCCTTTGCCGCTAACCCCCCACTAAAGTTGACAAAACATAATATCGATTGTACTTTTTATAAAATTTCATTTAGAATTTCTGTGATTTATTTTTTCTAAATGACATCGAAAAAATCTCCATAAAAATATTTTGAGTTTAAAGGAGATCTATTTGAGATTATTTATATTTGGTTTTGTATTTGCTATTATAGTCTTTTTTATTATTAATCGATTTAATAAAAAAGACAAAAAAAGCACCTATAATACCTCTGTAAAAGAAATAGAAACTAAAAAACCAGTGGTCTCGGAATATGACGAGATCAAAAATTAATTTGTTCAATTACAGGAAAATCTAAAAAATGATTTGAAGCTTATGGAAAGCGCCATTCATGAACTCAGTCTTATAAGAGATGAAAAAGCAAAAAATCTGACAAATTTAACAAGTCGAAGTCAAGAGCTGCAATTGATTTTAGCTGAACTGATCCAAACCTACAAATCAACAAAAGATGAGTCCCTAAAGCAAGAATATAGCAAATTGGCAAATGAAAGAGACAGTCTTCAGAAAAGAATCGAAGATATTCATGTCAATCTTGCAGAACAAAATGAATTGATCGATAATTATAATGAAAAAAAAGAACAGATACAGGCGAATTTAACTAACCTGAAAGAACATGAAAAAGAAACACTCTTAAATATAAACTCCTTTAAAAAAATTCAAGAGATTGAAAAAAATTTGAGCACGATTTCAGAAAATAATTATAATAAAACGCTAGAAAAAGTTCAAGAATACAATGCGAAAATAAAAGCCACTGCAAAAATTTCTATCCAATTAAATCAAAAAAGCAACCAAACACTCGATGATGAATTGATGCTTTCTGGTGCTGATAATAAATACAATAATGAGTTCAAACAAAATTTAAAAATGGAGGAAATGTGGAATATAAATAAAGAAAAAAAGATTGATACTGACAAGAATAGAGTGAACGATCTTTTTAGCTAATTGGAGTTCATTATGATAAAAACAGGAGATTTAAATATGAGAAATTATGTCGTAGTCATAGATAGATCAGGATCCATGTCCGAACCCGTGAGCAAAAAAAATCCAACCACACGCTGGAATTATGCCAAAGAATCCGTGATTGCCCTAGCAAGAAAATGCGCAGAATATGATGCGGATGGAATTGATATTTATACGTTTAATAGAAGCTTCCAACGTTTCCCAAACACCACAGCCGATAAAGTTGTCGAAATATTCAATCAAGTCACACCCAATGGTGGAACAGATTTTGTTCCCGTTCTCACCGATGTTATTAACAATCATTTCAATCACTCAGACAAACCTACTTCAGTAATCGTTGTCACAGATGGGGAGCCAACAGATGGCGTGCAAGGGCAACGCAGTTTGGCTAATTTAATTCTCGAAACAAGCAAAAAAATAGAAAGTGACAATGAATTCGGAATTTCGTTTATCCAAATCGGAGATGACAAATACGCACGGGATTTCTTAAAAAAACTTGATGATGATATGGTCTCAATTGGCGCGAAGTTTGATATTTGCGATACAAAAACCTGTGATGAAATAGAAAATATGTCACTCGATCAGGTTTTACTCGATATTGTGAACGACTAAATTATTGAAAAATATTTGATAAATAAAAAAACCCTCTGGCGATTTATCCAGAGGGTTTAAAATTTAAGGCTGCACAGAGCTACTCTCCCACACTTAAGAGTGCAGTACCATTGCCGCAGACGGGCTTGACTTCGGAGTTCGGAATGGGATCCGGTATTTCCCCGTCGCAATCAGCACAGCCAAAGCGATAAAACTTTGCTAAAAGGTAGTTAGCTGGCTTATGCGAATAAGTCAAGGACACAGAGGAGAAATTATAAAGTTGAATGAAATAATGCACTTATCCTAGACAATCAAAGCTTTAAAATTCTTCATTGAAACACCTAAAATTTAGTTTACTTTAATAAAGCAGTTTAGTATACTAAACTTAAACCGATAGGTAATATCAAGGATGAAGAGTGATTATCGTGTGTTTTTTACGTAACAAATAATGGTGAAAAACCAGTTGCTAAGTGGATGAAAAAGTTAATTAAAGAAGACCGGTAATATTTAGGAGATTTATTACGAGATCTCGCATTAGATGGGCCATATTCGAGACCAAAAGTTTTTAAGCATCTCGAAGGTGATTTATGGGAAATCAGAGACTTACGAACGGGAGCTGGTTACAGGATATACTTTGGTTTTGACGGCTTCAATATTGTTTGCTTGGTAGTAAATTCAGGTAATAAACAAAGCCAAAACAGGGATATTGAGTTAGCAAAAAGACGGCTAAAAAATGAGGTGCAACATGACTAAAATGAATTTTAGCAAAAATGATTATGACAAATTTCAAACTTTAGATGAGCTTGAAAAAGAAATATTTTCTGAAGATGAAATAAGAGATATTCATACACGTGCTTTAAAAAGAGCAAAAGCTCGAAATGAAATGACCGAAGCTGTTTCAAAAGCGCTTATCCAATATATGGCGAGCCATCATATTGGATTTAATCAATTCAAAAAACAACTGCATATGAGCTCCGCAACTCTTGCAAAAATTCTTAAAGGCAATTCAAATCTCACGTTGGACACCATAGCTGAGATCAGCGAAGCCACAGGTCTTAAAATAAGCCTGCATATTGGCTAGTTTATATAAACCTGCCTCTAAAAAAGCCTCATATACCCTCCCTTTCAGACGATAACACTCTGATGTGATAATCAGGTTGTGGATGCAAATATGAGTAATAACAAAGATATAAGCTTATTTATAGGATCCTATTTAGAAGAAGCTCAGGACAATCTTGAGCTTTGGGAAAAAACTTGTATCGAGATGGAAAAACATCCTTCACAAGAATTATTTGCAAACTTATTTCGCCTAGCGCACAACTTAAAAGGCTCTGCCCGTTCCGTTGGCTTAGAGTCCTTTGCTACATTTATCCATAAAATAGAAGATATTATATCACTCCTCCGCGATGGACAAAGAGAGTTCAACGTGGAATTAATAAGTTTATTTTTCAAATGCCATTCACTTTTAGAAAATTGGTGCGAAGAATTAAATAACGACTTAAACTACATACCAGAAAATATATCCGATTTTGAAGTCTACCTTCATCAATTTAATAACTTGCCCAGCAATCAAAAATCTGAAGAAATAAGTTTTGGTGTCTTTCAAGAAAACCTCCCCCCTGAAAATGCGGAAAATAAGTCTGAAAATATAGGATTTGGTGTCTTTCAAGAAAACCTCCCCCCTGAAAAAGATGAGAGAAAGAAAATAGAAGAGCAAAAGTCTAAAACAAATACAATCAATAAAATAGATACAATCAGAGTCCCCATCAACAAAATTGAAACAATTATGAATCATATCAGTGAACTTTGCTCCAATCATGCCATTATTTTTCACTGCAAAAATAATAATAAATATAGTTCAAATTCTTTTAACAATGCAGTCAATATCTGTAAAAAAATAATTAAAGAATTGCAGTCAAATGTTTTTTCTCTTCGACTGGTACCACTCACTTCTATCTTTCAACGTCTTGAAAGAACAGCTGTCTCTCTTGCAATTCAGCAGAATAAAAAAATTGTAATCATAATGGAAGGTTCCCATATTGAAATTGATAAAATAATTATTGAAAAAATAATGGATCCATTGGTACATGTCATTCGAAATGCAGTTGATCATGCCATAGAGCCAGAAGAAGAAAGAGTAAAAAAATCTAAACCTGTGGTCGCAACCATAAAAATTTCAGCCACGCAAAACACAAGCCATGTGATCATAACAATTACTGACGATGGTAAAGGAATCAACGCAAAAAAAGTTTTTGAAAAAGCTGTGCAGAAAAACATGGTAGCAGAAAACGCAAAACTCAGTGAACAGGAAATCTACCAATTCCTTTTCTCTCCAGGTTTTTCCACGGCAGAAAAAATTACAGAAGTTTCTGGTCGAGGTGTCGGTTTAGATGTCGTTAAACAAGTTTTACAAGAGATTGGTGGCCATGTAAATATTCAAAGTCAAATTGATGAAGGCTCAAAATTTGAATTTCATTTACCAGCAAATCTTTCGATTATAGAAACACTTATTATTAAAACTGATAATTTAAATTATGTAATTCCCATATCTGAAATTGAAGAAGTTCTTGATTTATCTAAATTTAAAATTGATACAGTCACAAATAGTGAAAGAATGATTTTTGTAAGAGATATACCTGTCATAATTAAAAATCTAGGCAGTTATTTATTGAATCATAATAAAAATGAATCAAAAACAATTGCAATGAATAATTCAGCAATTTTAGTTGAATTTAATAAACAGTTTTATGCTTTTGAAATCGATCATATTATTGGCATTGAATGCATTGTCTTTAAAAAGAAAAGTGAAAAGTTTAATGATTTTAAATTTTTCACAGGATCAGCTGTTTTACCGAGCGGTGAACCCGCTTTTATTTTAAGTTTAAAAGAACTCATTTCTCAATTGGTTCTTCCTAATGTAAACATTAATCATATTGAAATAATGGAGAATAATTTTGAATAACGATGAAAACAATCAAAATTTATTTTTAGTTTTTCATTTGAATAATGAAATATATGGCACAAATTTAATGCAAGTGCGAGAAGTTATAGAAAGACAAACTCCCAAACCTGTGCCGAATACGATTCAATCATACATTGGTGTTATTAATGTCAGAGGAGAGATTGTCGGTGCAATTGATTTACGTCTACGCTTTGGCTACCCAAGTTTAGATTCCCCTGAGAAAAATTCAGCAATGATTATCCTAAATTTACCAAGCGGAACTTTAGCAGTTATCACAGATCAATTGGAAGGAGTCTTTCGCCTTAATTTTTTAGAACATGGACAAAAACCTAAAATAGAATCCACAATCCCAAATGATTATATATTAGGAATGTGTGAATTTAAAAATAAAATTATAACAATAATAGATCTTCATTCAATTTTAAATGCTCAAGAAATTACAAATTTGAAACAAGTAAATAATGAAAGTAGGGAAACAAAATGAATATCAAAAAAATTTACTTCTCAATGCGTTTCAAAATTATTTCCTCAATTTTTTTAATTATTTTTACCCTCTGCTTTGTCTCAATATACCAGCAATTGAACAATAGCAAAGATATAATGAAAAAAATGGAATATATTTTGGAATCAGAATCACTCAACTTAGGGAATGCAATCGCAGCTCAATTTTATGAACGCTATGGAGATGTCCAAGCTTTTGCTATCAATCCTGTTTTTGCTGAAAATGACAAGAAAAAAATGCAAGAAGCATTAAATCAATATTCGACTCTATATGGAATTTATGACATAATTTTATATGTCGATATGAATGGTAATTTTATAGCTTCAAATTCATTATCACCCAAAGGCAAAGAAATTAACAATCAATTATTAAAAAATGAAAACTACGCCAAAGAAAAATGGTTTCAAAATGTATTAATGAAGAAGTTCACCGAAGATTCTGAAAAAACATTTCAAGGCACATATTTTGAAGGACCAAGCGAAGATCCAATTGTATCTAAAGTTTTTGGCGATCATGCGTACACAACATCGTTTAGCGCTCCAGTTTATAATAAGTCTAAAAAAATGATTGGTATAATTACCAATCGAGCAAATTTTTCTTATTTGGAAGATGAATTAAAGCTTGTTCATAAGAAACTAACGAAGCAAGGTTACCCCCAAGCAGACATTTCTTTAATTGATGCAAATGGATTTATCATCTCTGAATATGATCCATCTTTCAATAGTTCTACTGAATTTAAAAGAGATTTCAATATTCTTAATAAATATAATTTTTTTGAACGCAATCCTGTGCAAAAAGACATTTTTAGCAAAAAAACCATTGGCATATCATATGCAAATAGTCCAAGGAAAAATTATGATTATATAGGTGGATATGCACTTATTGATTCCCCCAAATGGATACCTTCTATTGGCTGGACAGTGCTCATTCACTCGAATGTTGATTCCTTTTTCAGTCAAATTCATAGATTAAAATATAACTTTATTATGACTATACTTGCCCTTGGTTTATTATCAATTTTAATTGGCTTCTTCATTATCAATACAATCAGTAATAAATTTATAAATATCAGCGAACATCTCAAAATATCAGCCGCCAAAACTTTTTCAACCGCTAATAACATCGCAATATCTTCAGAAACAGTGGCAAATGCTACAAATGATCAAACCGATGCCATGCAACAAAGCGTCAGTGCAATGAGTGAAATATCAAGTATGATCACTCAGACAGTTGAGCATGTTAAAGACTGCAGTATTTTTGCCTCTACTGTGCAAGATAAAACAGACAAAGGCAATTTAATAATGGATAAGTTAACAAACTCAATGGAATCAATTCAAAATGCAAACACAGATCTACAAAATATGCCTAATATAATAACCGAGGTTGCAAATAAAACTTCAATCATTAATGAAATAGTTTTTAAAACTCAACTTTTGTCTATCAATGCTTCAATCGAAGCAGCGCGCGCAGGTCAACAAGGAAAAGGCTTTTCTGTTGTGGCAGAAGAAGTAGGTAATTTAGCATTAACAAGTGGCAGTGCTGCGAAAGAAATTCAAATTCTGTTACAAGATAGCCACAATCAAGTTTCTAGAATAATAGATATCACATCGAAAAAAATTGTTGATGCCCAATCGGTTTCGCTCGAAGCAGCAAAAGAATTCGTCACGATTTCACAAGAAATTCAAAGTATAAATGAGCGTCTAAAAGGTATTACTCAAGCAACAAAAGAGCAACAAATTGGTGTTCAACAAGTTGTAAAAGCTATGTCAAAAATGGATCAAGCAACAAAACAAAATAACACCTCAGCATACGAAGCTAAACAGCTTGCAAAAGAGTTAAAAAATGAAGGAATGATTGTTGAAAAAATTATGAAAGCGATACAGGTCCTAATTCTTGGCAATATCAAATTCACTTCTAAAAAAGCAAAAGAAACTCAATTAATAGATAATCTTTCTGAGTCTTGGGAAGAAGAGAGACCGCACGAAAATAAAGAAGTAGAAAACATAGCAAATTCAAATGCTGAAGTTAATAAATTAATAGCAAGTATTGAGAAAAGTGCAGCAAAGCCTCATAATGAAGAATACGAAAAATGTGAATTAAACGCAGATCATATTTCATTTAAAGAAAATAAAAAATTATGAGAATTGAGCTAGACTTCGATGAAGTGCAATATTTATTAAGTCTAACTTATGATCTTACGGGCATGCATTCTAATTCACCACAAATTCGCGATTATATATTAAATAATGTGAGTCAACTTATCTGTCGTGCAAATGTTGCAAATTTAAAAGAATACTTAACTCTCATTCATAATTGTAAAGCGGAGTATCATAAATTCTTGTCCGCTATTACAGTGCACACTACAGGCTGGTTCAGAGAATCTGAGCATTTCTCAATTCTGATCGATGAAGTCAAAAAATTAATTCAAACGCACAATCGAAAAATAATTCGGGTCTTATCTATCCCTTGCTCAACGGGTGAAGAAGTTTATTCTGTTGCCTTAATACTAAACTCAATCTGTGAAAGCATGGAAAACATAGATTTTATCATATACGGCTTTGATATCGATTCCTATTCCATTAAAAAATGCAAAAATGCCATTTATCTAAAGTCCGAGTTAAGCAATATCCCATACCAGTTTCACTCAGAAATTTTGCTCGGAGAAAATGAAACAAAAGATTACTTTGCACTCAGTAAAAAAATTCGCTCACGTTGCACCTTTTTTGAAGGTGACATCAGAAATTGCAGTTTTCTACCCGAAACGGAAAACTTAAATCCTTCTGATAATCAGAATAATATTTTTGATATAATTCTATGCAGAAATTTATTTATTTATTTTGATCAAATCGCTTCAGAAAATATAGTCACAAAATTTAAAAGCTTAATGCACGGAAACAGTCTTATATTCCTTGGCCACAGTGAAAAAATAGATGAGAATAAATTAAATCTAATGCATATTGGAAATTCGATTTATAAATTAAATATAGATAAAAACACAATAAATATAGAAGATAAAAATGAATGTATAGCAATTTATTCTTGTGCTGAACAACAGAAAATTAAACAATTTTCAGATCGGATTCAAAAAGAGTTCAAAAATTTTATCTTAATAAATAATTTACAAGATCTAAAAAATCAGCAAGTTTTAAAAAAAATAAAGATATTAATAATTGACAGTGAATACAAAACACAGGAATTGATAAACTACCTATTTCAATTTACGAAAGATAATAAAAAAATTTTTGTTCTAGAATCTATTTTATACCCGAATTCTAAATTAAGGCAAAGCTTAAGCGCTTTTCACGAAAGCCAAATTTTTAAAGATTTTCACGATTGGAGAGATTTCGAAGCTCAGTCATCTAAAATCATTCTTTATTTAAAGAATTTATTTTTATCTTTGGAAGAAACAATCATTGATTCTAGCGAAAAAAATTTATTGACAGTAAAAAATCAAAAAATTCGCAAATACTTAGATACATTTTCTCCTCAATTTATTGCCATAGGCGCAAGTACAGGTGGAACAATAGCACTTGCCGAGTTATTAAAAAATTTTCCACAGAATTTCCCTCCTATACTGATTGTTCAACATTTACCACACATATTTGCCCCTGAATTTATCGAAAAGCTTCAGCAAGTCACAGGATTAAAATATATCTCACCCAAAAAAAGGCCGGAATTACAGCGTGGACATTTTTATCTTGCCGATGGTGACAACCATATCGTGGTCAAAAAATATGGAGAGAAATTACAAGTTGAACCTGATTTGTCACCTGCAAAAAAAGAATTACGACCTTGCATCGATATTTTATTCGATTCACTTGCACGAACAAATGCAAAAGGTATTGGCATACTTCTAACAGGGATGGGGGATGATGGTGCGCAAGGGCTGCTTAAATTAATGAAAAACGGCTGCATGACAATGACACAAGATGAAGCGTCTTCAGTCATTTATGGCATGCCAAAAGAAGCTGTAATGCTAGGAGCGAGTTGCTTCAGTGGAAATTTATATGAGATTCGTCATATTCTTAATAGTCTTAAGGTAAAATGAATTTATAAAAGATAAATTACATAGATCTAAGATATATATAGAAAAGATTGATATTCGTCCAGTATTTTTTTACTATACTAGAACGTTTAAGACTTCTTATAATATTATCTTGGAGATCTTTAGTTAATATGCTCGAAAATACATTTGTAGCCAAAAACTCTCATTTACCGAATTTATTTTTGAAAGAAATAAATTCCATCCTACCCAAAAATAGAATTCATAATGATCCTCTCTATTGTAATGCGTATGCTCACGATGCAAGTCACTATGTCCTTATTCCAAAACTTGTTCTTGTTGTTGACACTGAAAATGAAGTACAAAAAATATTATCACTTTGTAGAAAATTTCAGGTCCCCCTAACTTTCCGTGCTGCTGGGTCATCCCTATCAGGTCAAGCCATCACCGACTCCGTTCTTCTCGTTCTCAGTTGGAAATGGCGAAAGCATACTATCTTTAATGACGGTAAAGAAATTTCTTTACAACCCGGTGTCATCGGTAAGGATGCCAATCTCTACCTTGCAAAATACAATCGGAAAATCGGCCCCGATCCCTCCTCTATCGATTTTGCTAAAATAGGAGGAATTGCTGCAAACAATGCCAGCGGTATGTGCTGTGGAGTAAAAAATAACAGCTATAATACGATGAAGACCATCCGAATAATTTTAAATGATGGGACTGTATTGGACACAGGAGATCCAGAATCAATAAAAATTTTTAGAGAAACTCACAAGAAATTATTATCTGAACTCCTTAGAATACAATCTTCCATAAAACGCAATGACAATTTAGTAAATAAAATTCGTGCAAAATACTCGATAAAAAATACTGTTGGTTATGCTATAAATTCATTTCTTGATTTCACTGACCCAATCGATATATTATCACATCTTATGATTGGCTCAGAAGGAACATTAGGATTTATTTCCGAAATAACATACACAACAATTCATGAAGAAAAATATAAAAAAGCATCCCTCTGCTTTTTTAAAAATATCCGCTATGCCATGGAAGCTGTGTTACGTATAAAAGATTGTGAGACCTCGGCAGTGGAATTTATGGATAATGTTTCGTTAAATTGCACAATAGAGCATCTTGGAGAATTTATGCCAAAGGAGTTTGATCCCTCGGCAACGAGCGCTCTTATCATTGAAATTCGTTCCGATTCCGAGCGTGATTTAAGCAGAAAACTTTTAGAACTAAACGAAATTATTTTAAACAGTTCTGGCTCTATGGGAATGACAGAATTTTATGCAGATGAAAAATATAAAAAAATTCTCAAAATTCGTAAAGAAATATTACCTATTGTCCAAGGTAACAGAAGTGCAAATGCAATGGCATTGCTAGAAGATATAGCTTTTCCAATTGAAAAACTGCCTATAGCCATTGATGAGCTCAAAGACCTTTTTATTCAACATAATTATGAAAAGACCTGTTTGTTTGGGCATGCGAAAGATGGAAATTTGCATTTTATTATGGAACTTGATTTTGCGAGTAAAGAAAGTATAAAAAATTATGAATTATTTATGGAAAATTTAGCCAAACTGGTTGTCGAGAAACACAATGGCTCTCTAAAAGCAGAGCATGGGACAGGCAGAAATATTGCCCCCTTTGTCGCAATGGAATGGGGTGAAGAGGCAAATGCTATTATGTTTGCTTTAAAAAATATAATTGATCCTGAATTTATATTAAATCCCGATGTCATTCTATCAAGTGATAAAAAAATTCATTTAAAAAATTTAAAAACCATGCAAGAAGTAAACAATGCTTTCGACAAATGCACAGAATGTGGAGCCTGTGAAAGAATCTGTCCGTCCTATGGATTAAGCTTAACTCCACGTCAAAGAATAGTTTCTTTACGCACGATGCACGAATTTAAAGTAAATATGCAATATAAAATTCTTAAAACAATGCAAAAGAAATTTAAGTACCATGGTTCGGACACTTGTGCTGCAAGCGGAATGTGTGCAGTGGTTTGTCCTGTTGGGATCGATACAGGAAAAGTGATTAAAAACTGGCGTGCAGAACAGCAAAATATTTTCAAGTATATTTTCTGGAGTTCACTTGCTCAATTCCACGCTATTACAAATTTTATTGCAAAATATTCATTGAAATTAATAGGTAAAATCGATTAACTGAGGCCAACAAATGAGTGATAAAAAAGTTTATATTTTCCCTTCGTGCGCAAGTAAATTATTTGATAACAATCAAAAATCAACAATGATTTACAAACTCGAGTCCATATTGCGTAAACTCAATTATGAAGTTATATTTTTAAGTCTTACCAATGAATGCTGTGGTCTTATGTATGATAGCATGGGGCAAAAGAAAGTTGCTGAAAAAAAATTAAAAAGCATTATCCAAAAAATAAAAGATCTAATAGGCAACAGCAAAGCACCTATTTTAGTAGAAAATTCCAGCTGTGTACTTGAATTTTTAGCGTATAAAAATCTTGTAGAAGAATTACCAAACTTTAAGGAATCAATTGCATTTATTCACGATGAACTAAAGAATTACCCTCTTAAAAAGCAAGAAAAAACAGCCATGCTCCATATTAACTGCAGTGTAACAAAATTAAAAAAAGGAGATGAAGTTGTTTCATTAGCTAAACGCTGTGTATCTGATATTATTATTCCAAATGATATTTTATGCTGTGGATTTGCTGGCAGTAAGGGCTTTATTCATCCAGAACTCAATATAAATGCTCTTAAGAATCTACAGGAACAGATTCCAGAAAATTGTCATATAGGTTACACATGCCTCGAGACTTGCACTCTTGGATTTTCAAAACACAGTGGAATTCCCTATTCCTCCATTTATCATTTAATCGATGAGTGTATGTGAAAATTTACAGAGACTAAGCATAAGATTAATGATTCAGATCCTTTGCTGCCATCAAATAACTTAAGCCATTGCCATATTTTTTCATGCATGCAAATTAATAGTTCAATAAAAAATGTGTACCTTTATCAACTTTAAAATGACATTCTCTTCTCAAAAAAATTGTCGCCGTTTATCATTAAAATTATTCGGGTTATACGCAGTCCATTAAAAATGTTCCACATATCGTTTTCTTGATTGAGAAAATCCAATGGATTTGACAACTTCACCGGTTAATTTATTCCATACATCGCTCCCGCGGGAAACATGCCAAAAATCAAGTCTTCTTCAATATTTGAGAACACACCCTAAAATTAACAAAAAAAATATATAACCACAAAAAACTATCACTCTTTTTCTAGGCAAAATATTCCACTTTAATCCTTCAACTCAACGTCGATAAGCTAAAACATTATGAGAGGGATGATTATGAAAGTTTATCAAAATAAACTATTTATTTTATATCTTTTAATTTCAATAGTCCATATTTCCTGCAGCAAAGGCAGCGGTGGGACTGCTTCAAATAGCTCTGAGCCACCAAAAAACATAAGTCCATCATCCGATACAGATCGGAATAAAACAAAAGAGATAGCACCATCTATTACGAATGTCCCCATTACAGTTACAGATAAAGCGAATAGTTGCTTTGCATATATTCATTCTGAATTGACTGGATTTTCACAAGTTATAAACGATTATAAATTAGTGTCTGGAAAAGTAGGTGGGCAAGCAGCCTCAGCTCCCGCAACAGGAGTATACGAGATAGACATCAATGGAAAAGCAAGAAAATTATTATTTAAGCAAGGGAGAAATGATGGTGAAAATATTGCAGAATATATCGCAGCCAATTTTTATGCATGCTTCCTCCAAGGTTATGGAGCGACGGTATTTTATGCTAAAAGAGATAATTCTATAAATCCCAAAATTCATATAAATAAAGATTTACATATGGATGTCTATGTTGGGACAATATTTTTTGAACAATATAATGAAATTTTTAAAATTATGGGCTTTAAAGAGAGACCAAAAATATTTGTTCTTGATATTCCAAAACTCAATAAATTCGTTCGTGAAAACTTAAATACGAATTTGGGAGAAGTGATTGCTGTTGCATTATGGTTAGGAGATTATGACACGCATACTGCAAATATAGGGACTGCTCTCGTAAAGAATAAAAAAGAATTTGTAAAGGTTGATCATGGCTGGAGTTTTGCTTATTTCAAAGATTCTATGAATTTTAAAAGTGTTCCATGGTCAGCGCTAGAAATGCATGGAAAACCGACAAATCATTTTGGTGATTACGACCGTGAAGGGTTGCTAACCAAACCAAATGGAAAATTTTTGAAAAAAATAAATGAATTAAAGTCTATCGATAAAGAATTTATTCGTCTTGTTATACAATATTCATTTGCTGAAACAGATAAATACTTCGATGACTCTGGCTATAGATCATTTGGAAAATGGATAGGTATAAAAGAAAAAGATCTATTAAATCCTGATAAGACATTAAATAAAAATAAATTAATAGATTATTTAACAGATAAATTATATAATAGAGCTCAAGATGGTATAAAATAATCTCATTATTTTATACCATCTTATTAATCTCTCATTTAAAGTAAGACTGCATAGATCCTTTTTTTACTCAAATAAATTATTTAAATAAAAATATTTTAATTTGTTTTTTCAAATTAAAATTTAATGTATAGCACTTTAGACAAATATTTCTTTTAAAAAGGAGAGTCTCACAATGAAAGATATAAATGGCACAAGTGTTCTGCAAAATGCAAAAATTCTTTGGGACTTTCTTTGTGCAGGAAAATCACGAGCACAAAGTGATCTCATTGTTGCTTGTGGCTCTTATGATTTAAGAGTTTGCGATTTTGCATGTTCACTCTTAAAAGAAGGCTATGCTGAGAAATTAGTATTCTCTGGCAATACAGGAAATTGGACCAAACATTTGTGGAATAGATCGGAAGCTGAGATTTTTTACGAAAGAGCTCTCGAACTCAATTTACCTGCAAATAAAATTTTTAGAGAAGAGAAAGCTACAAATCTTGCAGAAAACATTATATTTTCAACAAGACAGTTTCCAGATGCAAAAAATATACTATTTATAACGAAAGCAAACACAGTGCGACGACTTAGATTATCCATACCAAAACATAATTTAAATATAAGTTTCTACGTCGATGCTCCTGAATTTGAGTTTCCATGGGGTGTTTCCAATACAATTGGAATTTTTGGATTAATTGATGAAATGGTTGGTGATTTACATAGAATAATTGAATATCCAAAATCAGAATATCAGCTAGAATGCATTATTCCTAACGAAGTAATTGCTGCATGGGAATATTTAATAAGCAAAAAATTCGATAGGCATTTATTAACTGAAAAGAGTTAAACTAAAATTTTTTAATCTACAAAATGAATTTATCTTTTTATAATTCTTTATATTCTTCTTTCCAAGTTGATCTTAAGTTCATCATGAAATAAAATATTTTTGAGAAATAATTTGATCAAAGAACATACATTTTGAGAAAATAAAAAATTAAGACTTTGCTTATTTTGCTCATTGATAGAAACATTTTTGGAGGAAACACGTATGAGATATATGCTAAAAAATATCTTCTTTTTATTGATAGCCTTCACTTTACAAAATGTGTATGCAAGCACCTTGTTCAACAATTTAAATAGCACACCAAACACTACAAACATATTTAGGATAAATGTCTGGTCAGCATACCAATTCACAATTGATAAAATTTCTATAATCGATTCTGTAGAATTGGATGTTGATCAAAATTCCTTCAATGGTTTTTCACAACTACCAACTGCAAAATTTCGAGTTTATTTAGATAATAACGATAATATCGGCAATCCAGTCACATTAGGTACAGCAACTGATAGTATTAGCGCATATATCCCATATAGTGATAATAATAAGTTGAATGCCTTTTTTAAAGGAGCTAGCATCGTTCTTCTACAACCAGGTAAATATTGGATTGTATTCACTAATGATGCAGCTAATGTCGATTATTTTGTCTTAACTAAATTTACACCAAGTGCAATTGGCATGTCCTTTACTGGAAAAGCAGGATACGTAGGAAGTATTACTTATAATGGATACATTCCACATATAAAAATTGATGGAAGCACTCTTTCTCCTTAATTGTTCATGTCTAAAATATTCAACTTCAAGTATATCATAAATTTCTTTTTGATAATTTTTGATATATAAAAAAACTCTTTGAGCTGATGGAGTTGATATTATGCAAACAATGAGTTTACTGAATCGTATTGAAATCGCTATTAAATGGACAGACCTAGATCCATATAACCACTTAAACAATTCAAAATACTTTGATTTTATGACAGAGGCACGTTCGCGCATATTTTATGAGTGTACACAAAAGAATAAAACTCAACTTATCATTCATGAATGTAACATAGTTTTTAAAAAACCATATTATTATCCAAATAATATTATCATTGAGCAATTTGTAGAAAATGTCTCTGGGGCAAGTTTTGAATTAAAGTACATTTTTAAGTCACCCCAAAGTGACAATATAGAGCATGCTGAAGCTAAAGTAAAAATGGTATCATTTGATCCAGAAAAAAATAGAGTATGTCGCATACCCCAGGAATATTTGAAAATTTTAAATCAATCCATTTGAATATTTTTAAGAATTTTTGTTCATTTTATAGAGGATATCGAATAAATGTAAATTTGAGTCTACATTTCCATAAGATATAATTCCTCCGAACACTATTTAATTCATACAAATTTTTCATATGTAGATCCCTTTAGTTAAATAAAAATTTCATATGCCACTCCCAAATTCAGAGTTATCGTTACAAATATTCAACTTTCATGATATGACACTGATTGTTTTGGTAACTTAAGTCTCTGTTACTTAAAAAATTAATTTAAAATCATTTAAGGCGAAAGAATTATGGTACTTTTTAATAAAATTACAGGTTGGCATTCTAATCAACAATTTTTTAAAACTGATTTCATTAAGCTAAGCGGAAAAAAATTAACTGATTTTCCAATATATCTTACAAAATTTCCTAAAAAATTTCCGCCATATATCAATTTAAATTGCGATTTTTTCTTTCAAGAGAAAGTAAATACGTGTGGTGACACAAGTGTTCAAATGCTAGCTTCATTTCAAATGCTTGATTTTGGCACAAGCACAGCTTTAATTACACAGCTCAAAAGCATTAATAGCCTACTTTCTAAAAAACGTGGAATTCTTGCCGGTGTTTCTGATGATGATTTGCAAAATGTTGGATTGAATACAGTTAACTTACCAAATCAAATTCGAAATAATATGAATCATTTCTGTTCTTGGGTTGCATACGCACTTTATTACTAAGGACCGCTTATATCAACGATAAATATCTGCTATGGTAAAGTTCCTCATGCAGTTGTTATTAAAGGTATAGAAAATCAAACTCTGTTGATACATGATCCTTGGCGAGGCGCGAATCAATACATCCATTATAAAAATTTCTTAAAAATTTTTCCTGAATATTGCGAATCTTTTCTATATCTACCTAATGAAAAATTAAATAAAATATACCCATCCCGTGAATCTGATTTAATAACAAATCTATCTTCTCCATTTTATATGGATGATCCAAAAATTGTTCCTTTATACAAACCTTCTTCTCTTTTAAGACCAATATTTGTTTAAATATTGTCGTGATTATTAATTTTGTTAATTGTAAAAAGAATTCCTTTTTTCCGCTCTAAATAATCAAACTTAGCCAATCCAAGCCCCCCTTGCATAACGTGTCCACCAATAAATAAAAAATCCTAAAGAATAAACAAAGTAAATTAATAGAATAACCAATCGAACTTTTTTAGAAAATATTTCAAGAATTCTACCAATGACATAATAGAAAAGAGGAATTGCAAATATAAATCGTGATGTGCTAAAAAAACGATCATAACTCAAAAATTGAATCGCACTGTGTGCACACGAAAAAAGCAAAGCAAGCCAAAAAATGATGTCCACTTTTTTTACACTGCCAGTATCATATTCAAGAGCAAATAGTGATTTTTTTTTGATTGTAAAAATCAGTGCTATTAATAAGAATATTAGTGGAAACCAAAATGCCTGAAGATCCCAATTCAAAACATTGTCGGATCCTCCGACAGATATAGGTGAAAAAATCACATCCCAATGTAGTCCTAATACTCTATCCCATGAATTTTGAGCTCTATAAGATGCTAAGAGGCCATATCCTTTCCAGAGAGAAAAGAGTGCATAGATTAAATAGCCTAAAAACATAGATAGGAGTGTATAAATTAATACAGTCATTGATTTTATATAATTTTTCTCAAATTTCCAAATTAAAAATAGAGTCACCAATGTTGAAATAAGAAATGGTGCAAAGATCGGTCTTGTTAGTCCTAAAGCAAAACTCACAAGACATATTATAAAGTAATTTGAATTAAAATATATAGAATTTTTTTTATCTATATTTTCATTTAATATTTTTTTTATAAAATAAAGCCAGAGACTGAATTCAAGTGTCGCTAAGCTCTCTGTATAGCCTATACTATGAAAAATCGATAGTGGATTAAATACAAAACAGAGATATAGTAATAAAGCCGTACTTTTATCAAAAGATTTTTTTAAACATAGCCAAAAGAAAGGAAGAGATAGGCAAAAAATAAAAAAAGCTGAAAAATTGGCAACTCGCATATAATTAGAAGTCGATAAAACAGTAGCTATTCCCTTTATTATTAATGGCCATAAAGGATACATAGCAAAATCAGAAATAGAATTATATCCATTTTTAGCTAAGCTAATATAAATATCTATATCATTAAATGATTTTTCTAATAAAAAGAATTTTTCAAATCCATCAGGCTTAATGAAACCGAGCATAATGGATGTAATAATAAAATAGAAGATAACTGAATATATCAAAATATTAAATGATTTCCATTTTTCAATTCTTTTAAAAATTTTATCAAATGACATAATTTTCCTTTAATTTTTATTAGAAATTTATTTCTTTATCTTCTTAGTTTATTACTCTTTTTTTATTTGGTAAACAAGTCAAGTTTATATTTTGGCAATCACTAATTAAAATGTTCAAATTTTGAAAACAATGAATACAGCTATAAGTTGACAATTCAAAAAATCATGTTTACATATACTTTAAATTAAAACATACAAATTGAGGTATAAAACTACTGATGAAAGATAATAATCAATATTTCGTAAATAATTTTTTAAAATTTTTAGATCAAGGTTCCACTTTAGTTAACGTTGGCGTTTTTGATGCTGCATCAGCTGCAGTAGCTGCAAAATTTCCTGAGACAAAAGGATTATTTATCAGTGGACTCGGTTACACATATTCACAATATGCATGGCCTGATGTTGGATTAATCAATGCAAATGAGATTATAAATGCTGCTAAAATTATACGATCGAATCATCCTAATTTATTTTTGACATGCGACATCGATTCAGGATTTGGAGGAAAAGAGCAATTAAGAAGAACTTGTACTGAACTAAAAAACTTAGGCGTTTCCGCCATCCAGTTTGAAGATCAAACATTAGATGATAAGGTCTGTGGCCATTTAGCAAACAAAAAGATTCGTCCATTAGAGGAATCTATTGAACGGCTCACCATTGCTCTCGAAAGCTCTTACCCTGTTCAAGTCATTGCCCGTACCGATTCATCACTCAAAAATGAAGAAGCCTTTAAGCGATTGGATGCCTTTATAAAGGTAGGTGCAAAGATTGTTCTTGTTGATGGTATAGATGAATCTGAATTGCAAGATGTTATAAAATTCGTAAACAAAAGAGCACATATAATGGTCAATATCGTAGAAGGAGGAAAAATAAAACAACACTCCGTTGACTATTTTCAAAAATTAGGCGTGTCTATTGTCAATTTGAGTGTACCTCTTCTCTTTACAGCGATGCATTCTATGAATGAAAAAATGAAGTCTATGATAAGAAATAACTGGGCAGAAAATGCAGAAAATAAAATGGCGTTATATTCTATAAATGAAATTATGACTCAAAATTATAATAACTTTTTAGGTAATAAAAAATAAAAACTTAACTTAATCTTAAAGAGGTCGCAGGTTCAAGTCCTGACGCTCCGACCATTTATTACCATTATATTTTTATTTCCGATTTACTATAAAAGCTTTTCTTGATTCTGCTTTTTAATATCACTCATTGCTGAACTTGTTACCTTTTGTACGGCAGCATTGAACGGAAGAGAAATCATACCTTTTTTGAATTCATTCTCAGAACTCCACTTCCAAGTTAAAGTTTTTAAATTCAATAAACCCATATGAGAATTAAACTCTTTTAAAAACGCATATGATTCTTCATCAGTTGAAACAGTTGCAAAAGCAATTGAATAATCTCCATACTTTTCACTGATTGTTTTTAAAAACTTTTCTGCAGGTGTTCCTTTTAACTTTACAATACTTTCTTTTTTATCCTCTGCTATCATATTTTTCGCTATAATATTAATCGATTCTAATGAGAATGGAATTTCTTTTAAAACTGCATACGGGAGAGGAATAACATTTTCCTTTCCAATATTATTCGCCCAAATGAGAGCAAAATTAGCATCAAGAAGTGGACTATTAAACGTTTTATTAGTCATGCTAATAACGGGCATAACAAGAACTTTAGAATTTGATATTGAAACATTTTTATTTATTGCAATTTTTGCTTTGCTCGGTTCACCCGATAGAGACGCGCAAGAGTTTAAAAATAAAGCGGAGCAAAGGGATAACAGAACGCTGGATTTCATAAAACTTGAATTTTTCATTCGCACTCCTAACGGACAACTCATTTATTAAGATTGATTTCAAATTAAATATAATAATTATTTGTTATTGTCAAATATTTTATTTCATCTTAAAAATAAAGAAAATTTGCTATAATGATATGCTTAATAATTAAACTTTAAATTATAATAATATCTGAATGCATGAAAATATTTCATTAAATTAATTATAAAAAAAAGCCCCTCGGTAAAAACCGAGGGGCTTTAAAATTAAAAGGCTGCACAGAGCTACTCTCCCACACTTAAGAGTGCAGTACCATTGCCGCATACGGGCTTGACTTCGGAGTTCGGAATGGGATCCGGTATTTCCCCGTCGCAATCAGCACAGCCAAAGCGAAAGCGAAAAACTAAGATAGAAGAAGAGAGATAATAAGAAGAAGAAAGAAAGTAAAGGAGAAAAGCGTATAAGTTAAGTGATATTTTTCTCAAGCCGTCAGGGCGATTAGTAATGGTTAGCTGAACGCCTCGCAGCGCTTACACATCCATCCTATCGAACTTGTCGTCTTCAAGTGCCCTGTGAGAT